>JAQCHR010000475.1 GCA_027619655.1 Pseudomonadota bacterium | reverse complement strand
TTTCCCGCCATGGTGGCACGGTGGTATGATTTCCGCGAACCAGGAGGCTATCTGGGGAATGTCGGCTTATTATAATCTTGAGACTCAATACCCGACATTTCTGGAGGTTTCGGAAGGCCTCTATAATGCCGAACAACGGCGGATCAAGCGCCTGCAGATGGCGGCCCAGCAATCCGGCGATTCCGCGCGCGGCGAACAAACGCCACTTTCGCCGCAACAATTGGGAAAATTGATCGAGTTTCTGGAGCGCGCCGACCTTTCCAGCGTCATGCGGCGGCAATCGATCTGCGCGGTCGCAGGCACCGATTTGCCGCGCCCCGTCTTCAAGGAGCTGTTCATCTCGATCGGCGAGCTGGCGCAGCAGGTTTTGCCGGACGTAAATCTGGCGGCCAACCGTTGGCTGTTTCAGCATCTGACGGAAACCCTCGACCTGCGGGTCCTAAAGCTGCTCACGCAGGCGGATGATCGGGATCTGCATTCGTCCTTCAGCGTTAACCTGAACGTCGGCACCCTGCTGTCGCGCGAGTTCAACGAATTCGACACCTCCCTGCGCACCGGCGGGCGGGGAACCATCGTCATCGAACTGCAACTGATCGACATCTACAGCGATGTCGCCAATTACATGTTCGCCCGGGATTTTGTGCGGGAACGCGGTTACCGGATTTGTGTCGACGGGGTCACCCATCAGAGCCTGCCGCTGGTGGACCGGCAAGCGATGGGCGCCGATCTCGTCAAATTAGCCTGGTTGCCGGAACTGTCCGATGGCGTGTCCGATGAAGTCCGCGCCAATATCGCCAAACAGGTCGAGCGGGTCGGCGCCTCTCGCGTTATCCTGGCGCGCTGCGATGCGCCGGCAGCCATCCGGCTCGGTCAGTCGATGGGCGTCTCGATGTACCAGGGCCGCTATCTCGATACCGTGCTGCAGAATCAGGCCCGGCGGCGTAACGAGCGAACCCCCTCGCGGCAATTCCAGGCCATCGAGGATGCGGCCGAGGAAGAAGCGGCCGCAGATGAAAACACGAAAAAGTAAGTCGCTTTAGTTTCGTGGCGCATGCTTGTTGAGAATGCGCTGCAAGGTCCGGCGATGCATTTTCAGGCGCCGCGCCGTCTCCGATACGTTCCGTCCACATTGCTCGAAGACACGCTGAATGTGCTCCCAGCGGACCCGGTCGGCCGACATCGGATCTTTGGGCGGCCCCGGAAGGGCCCGCTCCGTCTCCAGCAGCGACGCCGTGATATCGTCCGCATTCGCGGGTTTGGGCAGATAGTCCACCGCACCAGCCTTGATCGCGGCCACGGCGGTTGCGATATTTCCGTATCCCGTCAGCATCACGATCCGGCTTTCGGGCCGGGCTTGTTGAATCGCCTGCACGACTTCAAAACCGTTGCCGTCATCCAGACGCAGATCGATCACCGCATATGCGGGCGGATGTTCGACGGCGAATTCGACCCCCTCGGAGACGCTTTCTGCGGCGGTGACCACAAATCCTCGCGACTCCATGGCCCGCGCCAGTCGAGTCCGCAACGGCGCGTCATCGTCGACGATCAACAGGCTGCGGTCGTTGATTCTCGCGTTCGGATCGTTCATGCCTGCCACCGATTTCCGTGTCCCGTCTTTCAAATTTTCGACCCGCACTCAGGCCATTTCCAGCATAGCTCTTGGCCAAGAGATAGCAACCTCACCGCCGCCGCGATTGCGGAATGTCATCTGCGCGCCCGAACGCTCCAACAGACTCTGCGCGATAAAAATTCCGAGACCCATATGATCCCCGCCGCCCGAACGGGTCGAAATAAACGGCTCGCCGATGACCGCAAGCACGGAGGGGGGAAACCCCGGCCCGTCGTCGCGAATGACGATGCGCACGATTTCCTCGCTCCAGGAGGCTGTGAGGCTCACGCGGCGGCGGGCAAACTGCTCGGCATTCTGAATGATATTGCCCAGGCCCCGGAGAATTTCCGGCCGCCGGTCGATCAAAGGCTCAGCGCCGACTGAATCGTCCGCAAGTTCGATCTCGATCGCCACCTTGCCGCCAGCCGCATCGTCGACGGCATCCTGCAAGAATACAGAAAGCGGCAGCCGTTCGAACAGCATTCCGCCCCGGTCTTCGGGTTGCGCCGCAATGTCCGCCAATATATCGCGGCACCTTTCGGACTGACTCAGCAACAACTGCACGTCTTCCGCGATTGGACTTTCCGGAGCGACTTCCCGCGACAATTCGTTGGCCACGACCGAGATCGTGGCAAGCGGCGTTCCGAGTTCGTGCGCCGCCGCTGCCGCCAGACCGTCGAGGGCGGCAAGTCGCTGCGCCCGCGCCAAGGCCGCCTGTGTCTCCGAGAGGGCCTGTGACATGCGCCGCGCTTCTTCGGCGACCGACCATACATAGGTCGAAATGAACACCGCTGCGACGGCGAGCGCAGTCCAAATTCCAAGGACATAGGGAAGGGGAAGGCTGAAGACATCCGGCGACCAGGGGAGTGGCAGATGGGCATAAGCAAGGACGGTGATCGACAGCAAGGCCAAGCCGGTCAGCGTTATCGTCGCCCGCCGCGACAGGATCGTCGCAGAGACCAGTACCGGCGCCAGGATCAGGATCGAGAACGGATTGGCAAGTCCGCCCGTCAGGTATAACAGGCACGACAGCTGCACCGCGTCGAAACCCAACAGCGCCAGCGCTTCGCCATCGGCAAGCCGCGCCCGCGACGACCGCATGGTGGCGAAAGCCAGATTGGAAGCCGCCAGGACGGAAATTGTAATGACACACAAGGTCAGCGGCAGGGGATAACTGAGCCCGAAATGGACGATCAAGACCGTCGCCAACTGACCCGCCGCCGCGATCCAGCGAATGAGCAGAAGCGTGCGCAAGCGCACCGGGGCCGCGGGCAATTGCTGACCGGAATGGAGGTCTGACATGGTATTAAGGCCAGCACGCATCGCACGCCGGCGCAAGCCTTTGTGATGGGATACCGACCCCCTTGTCCGGCTCCGGCAAATGACGCAATTAGACATCCGCAACGCGAAGGAACGAGGATGAGCAGGGAAACCCGTTGGTGGTGGATCCGACACGCGCC
>JAQCHR010000474.1 GCA_027619655.1 Pseudomonadota bacterium | reverse complement strand
AGCGGCGCCAGCGGGAAGGCGATGCCGCCGACCAGCCCGCCGATCTTGCGCGCCGCCGCCAGCTTGTTAACCCCGAAGGACGGATTCGCCAGCGTGCCGCGGACTTCGACCGGCACGGCGGTATTGACCGTCGCCGACTTCGGCTGCGGATCGATATCGATGGCAAGCGCCTCGGTCGCCAGGGTGATCGTGCCGCCACCGCCGACCGTAATGTGGTCGGTGTCAAAGACCAGCGCCTTGCTGGTGGCCAGCCCCTTCACGATGTCAAAATGGCTGATCGCGCAGTTCACAACCGTGTACTCGCTTTTCTTGCCGGCAAACATTTCGGTCATCAGCTTGCCCAGCCCGCCGACATAGGTATCCAGCGCGGTGCTTTTCATCCGCCCTGCCCCCATCGCAACCTGCGTCTTGCCGTTCAAACCGGCCATGAGGCTGCGCACAGAACCGCCCTGCCCCTTGAGGTCGATGACGACGTTGACCTTGCCTTCCAGCAGGTCGGTGATGTCCATGTCGGCGAGGAACTTGCCCGCGTCGAACTGGGTGATCGTCAGGTCGGTATCCAGTGTCGGGGTCGCCTGGGCGCCATTCAGCCGCACCTTGCCGTCCAGCGCGCCATCCGCCACCACGCCCTTGAGGGAGGATATGTTCAGGTCGCCGCCCTTGAGGGTCAGGGCGACATCGACCTTGGTCACCTGGACCGCGGCCACTAGCGTTTCAATCGCCAGCTTGACGGTGGCGTTGACCGCCTTCAGCCCGTCCAGCGGCAGCGGATCGTCCGGGAAGACCCGGCCATCGCCCGCCGCCCCCCCGCCGGTCGCCGGCGCCGAAGCGCCTGTTCCGCCGGATTCGGCCGGGCCACCCGCCTTCACGAAATCGGCGACATCCAGCCGGGTCGATTTCAGGTCCGCATCGATTGCCGGCACCTTGCCGGAAAGGTTTGCCGTGACCGTGCCCGAAAGGTCGCTGCCGCCGATCTTGACGGCCAGCCCGGACAACGTAACCGCCTTGTCCGCATCGCCGGTCACCTTGGCGTCAACGCTATAAGGCCCGAGCGGCGGGACCGGCGAACCGGCCAGCGGCGACAGGGTTTCCAGGCTGTCGCCCTTCACGCTGAGCGCCAGATCCAGGCCGCGCCCGGCGGCGGCATCGGCAATCGCGCCCTTCAGGCCGATTGCCGCCCCGCCCGCGGTGATGTCCAGCGTCACGGGCCACGGCGTTCCGGCCGCCATCAGGGCTTCCGGCGCGCCCAGCGTGCCCTTCATGGTAATCGGGTTGTCGTTGTATGACCCTTCGAAATTGAGATCCAGCGGGCTGTCGAGCCCGTCACCCTTGAGCGTCAATTCATCGACGACCATCGTAATGGTCTGTTTCGTGCCCGCATCCTTGTAGATCAGCCGGGCCTTTTCGACCGTTACGGCGCGAATGACCGGGATGTTCACCGCCCCGCCCGACGCAGCCTCTGCCGGTGCGGCAGCGGATGCCGCCGGCGCGGCGCCGCCTTCGGGTTCGAAGGCGAAGTTGAATTCGCCCTTTTCATTCTTTTCGATCAGGATATCGGCGCCGATCAGGACGATCTTCTGGATATCGATCGTGCCGGACAGCAGCGGCAGGATGGAAATCTGCGCCTCGAAGCGCTCCACCTTCGCCATGTCCGGCTGGGAGCCCCAGGCCGCGTTGGAGAAGCTGACGCCACTGACCGCGAGCGACGGGGTCAGCGAGATCGCCAGGCCGATATCGCCTTCGATCTTGAGGTCGCGGCCCGTCGCCTTCTTCGCTTCGGCGATGATTTCGGGCTTGTAGGAATTGAAATCCGTCGACATCAGGATAGCGACGCCCGCCACGACGACGGCGACGATCAGCACGCCGACTATTTTCAGTATCGTTCCCAGCTTCATGATCATGTCTCCCATAAATTCGCGATCATTGTAGGCAGTTCCCCATACTGCTTCGCAATGCGCAGCGCCCCCGCCGCCGTTAATTCGTTACTCGGATGATAACCCCAAGCGACGCCGATTGACAGCGCGCGGGCACGAACGGCCATTTCAATATCGAAGGTCGTGTCGCCGATCATTACCGTCGTTTCCGGCATCGCGCCGGTTTCCGCCATCGCATCCAGCAGGATATCCGGGTTCGGCTTGCCGGGACCGTCATCCGCTGTCTTCAGGGTGATGAAACTGTCCCGCAGGCCGTGCACTTCCAGTACCCGCAACAGCCCGTTCCGCGATTTACCGGTCGCGACGCCCAGCATTGCGCCGCTTTCGAGCAGCAGGGTCAGGGCCTCGCGCACTCCCGGATAAAGCGGCTCCTCATGGCCGGGACGCAGGCGGATATCGGTAAAGGCGTCCTTATAGGCCGTCGAGACGGAATCGAGCCGGTCCATGGCCGCCAACGGCATCAGCCGGGCGACCGCTTCCGGCAGCGCCAGCCCGACCACTCGCCGCACCGATTCCGCATCCGGCAGCGGCAGGCTGTGGCCGGCAAAGGCCTGGGTCATCGCCTCGACAATGGCGTGCTGGCTGTCCACGAGGGTGCCGTCGCAGTCGAAAACGACCAGACGGGTGGCGGAAACTCCGGGCGTCATTCGATTTCCTCAAAGGGGTCCTCGGGAAAATCGGACGAAAAATCGAACATCGTCCAGGTATCCCGCATATGCGGCGGCAGGTCGGCCGTGACATGGAGGAAGCCATGCCGGGTCGGATGCGGCAGGTGAATTTCGCGCGCATGCAGGTGCAATTGTTTGGCGACCTCGTCGGTCGGCAGGAAGGCTTCGCTGCCGCCGTATTTTCCGTCACCCAGCACCGGATGGCCCATCGCCTTCGCATGGACGCGGATCTGGTGGGTCCGCCCGGTCTGCGGCCAGAACGCCACCCAGGACAGGCTGTTGGCCGACCGCTCGAGCACCCGGTACAGGGTCACGGCCCGCTTGGCGTCCTCCGCATCGGGCGACACCCGCTCGCCCATCCGGCCTGGCATCTTGCCGATGGCGAGATTGATCTTGCCGCGCTCCGGCCACGGCACGCCCATGACCAGCGCCCAGTAGATCTTGCGGGCATCGCGCCCCTGGAAGCTCCTGCCCAGCGCCGCC
>JAQCHR010000473.1 GCA_027619655.1 Pseudomonadota bacterium | reverse complement strand
ATGCTGGCCCTGTGGCAGGCGGAGTCTGCTGCCGCCGCGACACCCTTCGACCGGCGCCGCAATATCGGGCTGCACCATCTGGCGCTGGCCGTGGCGGATACCGCGACGCTCGACGCGTTGCATGGCACGCTGGCCGGAACGGCGGGCGTCGATGTCGAATTCGCGCCGGAGCCGCTCGGCTCGATTCCGTTCCGGCACATGATGTGCGCCATTCCCGGCGGGGTCCGGATCGAATTCATCGCGCCCGTCGCGGCGGCGCAATAAGGGAGGACGAACCGATGCTGACAGGCAAACGCGCCCTGGTGACGGGGTCGACACGCGGGCTGGGGCAGGCGATCGCCCGGGCGCTGGCCGGCGAGGGCTGCGACGTGATGCTGAACGGGTTTGGCGATGCGGCCGATATCGAAGGCGATCGCGCGGCGCTGGAAGCGGAAACGGGCGTCCGTGTCCGCTATCATGGCGGTGACCTGGCGACGGAAGAGGGGGCCGATGCGCTGGCCGATGCCGCGATGGCGGCGTTCGGTTCGGTCGATATCCTGGTCAACAATGCGGTGATCCGGCATTTCCATGCGGCGGAGGATTTTCCCCGCGCGGAATGGCGCAAGGCGCTGGCGGTCAACCTGTCCGCGCCGTTCTACCTGATCCAGCGGGTCCTGCCCGGCATGCGCGCGGGCGGCTGGGGCCGGATCGTCAACATCGCCTCGGTGATGGGGCTGGCGGCGCGCGCCGGTCGGGCGGATTACATCACGGCCAAGACCGGGCTGATCGGGCTGACCCGCGCCATCGCGGCCGAAACCCGGCTTGATGCGAATGTCACCTGCAACGCGATCTGCCCGGGCTCGGTGCTGACGCCCAATACGGAAATCAAGATTGCCGAATTCATCGCGGAATCGGGCCTGCCGCGCGAGGAAGCGGTGGCCGAATTCCTGCGCATGCGGGGGCAGGCAATGGGGTTCATCCAGCCGGAACGTGTGGCGAAACTGGCGGTCTTCCTGTGCCAGGATTCCTCCTTCGACATGACCGGCGCGGTCATGCCGATCGATCAGGGCCGGTCGGCGACCTGGCTGGAACAGGACTGATCCGCCTTGCGGATGGTCCCGCGGAATGCTTGAGTCGGCATATCGGAAGCTTGGAACAGCGACGAGGGAGCGCGTGAAACCATGAGTATCAACATTCGGCCATTGCATCCGGTCCTGGGCGGCGAAGTCGATGGCGTCGATCTGCGCCAGCCGCTGAGCGTGGAACAGGTGGCGGCAATCGAGGCGGGCATGGACAAATACGCCGTGCTGGTCTTTCACGGGCAGGATATCACCGACGAGCAGCAGCAGGCGTTCAGCCGCAATTTCGGGTCCCTGGAGCGGCCGGACTCGGTCAGCAATATCACCCGGGACGAGGACCGGCGGCTCGGTCCCGACATGGCCGATATCTCCAACCTGGACCGCAACAACAGGCTGTTCGGCGGCAATGACCGGCAGCGCCTGTTCAACCTCGGCAACATGCTGTGGCATTCCGATTCGTCCTTTCGCGCGGTGCCGGCGAAATATTCGCTGCTGTCGGGGCGGATTGTGCCCGAAACCGGCGGCAATACCGAATTCGCCGGTATGCGCGCGGCCTATGACGCGCTGGACGACGCCATGAAGGCGACGGTCGAGGACCTGGTCTGCCAGCATTCGCTGCTGTACTCGCGCGGGTCGCTCGGCTTTGACGAACTGAGCGAGCAGGAAAAGGCGGGCTTCCGACCGGCCCGGCAGCGACTGGTCCGGACCCATCCGGTAACCGGCCGGAAGTCCCTGTACCTGTCGGCCCATGCAGGGGCGATCCTCGGCTGGCCGACGCCGGAGGCGCGGATCCTGCTGCGCGACCTGAACGAGGATGCAACTCGGCGCGACTTCGTCTACAGCCACAAATGGCGGCAGTTCGACCTGGTGATGTGGGACAACCGGCAGGTCATGCACCGCGCCCGGCGCTACAACGACACGACCGACGTGCGGGACATGCGGCGGACCACCATCGCCGGCGAATCGCAAACCGTCGAGCAGGCGGCGTAGGCACGCCACCTGAAGGGGGACTGCGTGGCCCGTTGCAGGCCATGCCAAAAGGGGTGCCGTGGGGGAAAAAGCCGGCAACCGGAACGTGATGTTACGCAGGTATGTTAAAGTTTTGTGACGCTTCAATAGCCGTTCACATTTCCTTAACCAAAGCTGCTACTAAATAAACCATTGCGTTTTCGCGCGGTTTTCCAGTGCTTTAGTGCGTATGCGGCCAGCGGGAAACAAGCGGTTCTTGCGTATTCGTTCCGTCCAGAAGTTTTTCCCGCTGAAGCCTTTTATGGCGTTCTTTCCCAACAGTCTGCGCGCCCAGTTCATCGTCATTGCGGTGCTGAACATGCTGTGCATCGGGGGAATTGTCGGCGGGGCCTTTTACCTGACCGCGCTGCAGAAGGATGTCACGGTCGTGCATGACGACCTGACGGGGTTTCACCGGATGTTCGACCGGCTGCAGGTTTCGCTGGCGGAAATGCGGCACCTGCAGATCGAATATTCCGGGGCGCCGAAAATCGAAACCCAGGAAAAGACCGTGGCAAAGATTCGCGAAAGCCGAAGCGATATCGAAAAGATCGAAGCGCTGAACGATTCCTAAGAAAATGCGAATATGGTCGTGCTGTCGGAAAAGATCGACCTGTTCGAGCAACGGTTTACCGATCATGCCAGACATGCCGAAAAACTGTATCTGGACAGCGTCGATGCGTCCTATGCGATGCTGAAAGGCGATACCGAGAAACTGGTCGGCGATGTGCGGCCGCTGAACAATTTCGCGTTGCTCTCCTCCGTGGAGGATCTGCGCGCGATTGTCAATTCGCCCGATTGCGGCGCCGCGGTAAAGTCCGCCTACGCTTTTCGCAAACTGGTCGAACACAGTCTTGGGGGCGCTGTCGCAATCCCGCTTGCCACTGCGTGACGAAATCCTGATCCACAGCGCCGTGAACCGGCTGCGCGGCCAATACGGCAGCTTTATCCTGCAATGCCGGGAATTCGAGCGCCAGCGCATGGATCTGCGATCCGTGTCCAACGACATCATCGATGTGA
>JAQCHR010000472.1 GCA_027619655.1 Pseudomonadota bacterium | reverse complement strand
GGTCCGGGTCATGGCCCATCTCGCGGGCATGGGCGGCATAGTTGCGGCCGACACAATAAATCCGCCGCACCGGGAACAGGGCCTCGCTGCCGGCAATGGGCAGTGTCGGGTTGTCCCAGGTCTGAATGGCAAAGGTGCTCATGTGCTTCTCCTCAGCAGGTCCTGCGCGCCGGATTTCGGTGCGACTCGATCCGGACCGGCGATTTCAATACACCATCGGGCCGGTTCGGAAAACGGGTGAATGGGATGTTTCGGGCCGGATGCGCGGATCATGCAGCGCGAAAACCCGGCTGCGCCATGTTCCGGGCGCGGCAGCGGGCGCGGCAGGCATCGCCATAGGCCCGGAACATGGCCTGCGACAGCGGCCATTGCAACGGCCCCGGCGCTTCCGGATGCCATTGCACGCCCAGCATGAAATTCTTCGCCGACGGCATGCTGACGGCTTCGATGACACCGTCATCGCTGACGCCTTCGACCTGCAGCACATCGGCGGGCCGGTCGATTGCCTGCGCATGCAGGGAATTGACCATGACTTCGCTGGCGCCATCGGCAAGCTGCTGCAGGTAGCCGCCTTCGGTCAGAAAGATCGGGTGGCGCGGCGCGTGGCGCTCGCCGGAGGGCAGGGTCCGGTCCATGCGATGCTCGTTCTTGCCGGGCAGTTCATGGACCAGCGGATGCAGCGTCCCGCCCAGCGCGACGTTGATTTCCTGGATGCCGAGACAGACCCCGAACAGCGGCAATCCAGCGTCGATGGCCTTGCGGACCAGCGGCAGGACAGTCGCATCCCGGCGCGGGTCGTGCAGGGTGCCCTTGCGGCTCGGCGGGCCGCTGTAATGATGCGGTTCCACATTCGGCGCGCCGCCGGTCAGGAACAACCCGTCCAGCCGGTCGATCAACGCGTCGAAATCGTAGCGGTCGCCGAATGCGGGCAACAATACGGCCATGCATTCCGATGTGCTGAAAATAGCTTCGATATAATTGCCGCCGGTGCGGTGCATGCCCCGCTCGTCTTCGATGGCGTAGCTTGTGGGGATTCCCACAATCGGGAGTGGTTCGTTACGACTCATGGCTTTAAGGATATCTTCCGGCGCATGTGTCGGCAAGGCCTGCGACCACGGCTGGACCAAAAAAATTGTGCAGTGCGACATTCATGCTGTTACGGTGCTGGTGAAAGAACGGATTCGATTGGCTTTTATTGACATTTGTTGACATTCGATGACGGCCCGGACCGGATACCGGCTATTTATAGTACCGCCCAGCGATTAATAATTCGCTCCCATGGATTCCCTATGAACAGGCGCAAAAGAGGAATATAATCAGAATTTAGGTATTTTCAAGCGCGGGCAGGTTAATCCGGCGCTACATATCGTCATATTTGCCTATAAAATTACATTAATATGATGGACGCCGCCAGTGGCACAATGTATTGGCAGGCCGAGATACCGGATTGCCGGCCTGTGCAAAGCGGCCGTTCAACCGGTCGATACCTGTAACGCCGGGGCTGACGGATCATGAGTGATGGGGAACGGCGGATCGTCTGGATAGCAACGGGTTTTTTGCTGGTATCCCTGGCAACGCGCATTGGCCTCGCGATTTTCAGCGCCGAATCATTTGCGGTAATGGACTGGGCGCGTTTCCTGGGCGTTGGCCTCCTGTTCGACCTGGCGGTCCTGGCCTGTATCCTGCTGCCCTGGGCCGTTTACGAGGCTATTCGGCCGGCAATTGAACGGTTTCGCTGGGGCCGGCGGTTCGACCGGATCTGGGCGCTCGGTTGGGCAGGGGCTTACCTGTCGTTTTTTCTGTGTGTTGCCGCCGGAGAATTTGCGTTCTGGGGTGAATTCGCCAGCCGGTTCGATTTCATTGCCGTCGACTACCTGGTTTATACCCATGAGGTCATCGGCAATATTCGTGAAAGCTATCCGGTCTGGGCCTGGGTTGCGGGAATTTTCGGCGTCTGCCTGCTGGCCTGCCGGGTGACATGGCCGCGCCGCTGCGACAGAATCCGGCCCTGGCCGGCGCGCTGGGCGCTGGCAGGCGCGTTGGCGCTGGCCGCATTTGGCGGCACGACTCTTCTCAACCAGGATTTCGCCGAATCGCATCCAAACGGCTTTGTCGGGCAGCTTTCCAACAACGGTATTTTCGCCTTTGTGCATGCGTTCCGGCTCAATGAACTGGACTACGCCCGTTACTACCCTGTGTTGCCGGCGGACCGGCTCGCTTCGGTGACGCGCAACCTTATTCGGCAATCGAATACGACATTTCTCGACGGCGATGCCATTGATCGGGATGTCGAAGCCTACCGCCCGAAACGACAGGTCAATGTCGTGCTGATCAGTGTCGAAAGCCTGTCCGCCGAGTACCTGGGCATCTTTGGAAACAAGGAGGGGTTGACCCCCGAACTTGACCGGCTGGCCGGCGAAGGCCTGCTGTACAGCAATTTCTATGCGACGGGGACGCGCACCGTCCGTGGGCTGGAAGCCCTGTCGATCGGAACGCCGCCGACCCCGGGCCAAAGCATTGTGCGCCGACCGGAAAACAACGGGCTCGAAAACATTGGCGAAGAGCTCGGCGAAAACGGCTGGCAGTCCTACTGGATTTACGGCGGCTATGGCTTTTTTGACAATATGAACGCCTATTTCGCCTCAAATCATTACACGGTTGTCGATCGTTCCGCCGTGGCGGAAGCGGGCATCCCGCTGCACCATGAAAACATCTGGGGCATTGCCGACGAAGACCTGTATTCGCTGGCGATGGTCAATTTCGACCGGCTGCATGAAAAGGGCGAGGCGTTCTTCGCCCATATCATGACGACCTCCAACCACCGGCCCTATACGTTTCCCGAGGGCCGGGTCGACCTGGAGCAGGGGCATCGGGAAAGCGCGGTCAAATATACCGACTGGGCCGTCGGGGATTTCATCCGCCGGGCCCGGGAAAAGCCATGGTTCGCCAATACGCTGTTCATCCTGACCGCCGACCACACGGCCAAGGCGTCGGGCCGTGTCGAGCTGCCGACGGACCGATATCACATTCCCATGATCTGGTATGTGCCGGCGCTGGTAAAACCTGGAATCGAGCCCCGCCTGATGAGCCAGATGGACCT
>JAQCHR010000471.1 GCA_027619655.1 Pseudomonadota bacterium | reverse complement strand
TAGATTCGCACAGACAATCATCAAAGGGAATCCTAAAAAGGACTCTTATGTTAGGCGGAAACCACTAGCAGGCTCCCTGCCGGTGTCGTAATGTAGCAGGCATTGCATGGTGCGTGAATGGGGCCTGGTGCCGCCCGTATGGTTGCAGCGGGTCGCAGGTATTGGACTGGCCGTATTACTGGTCATTTTGCAATTGCTGAACCTGCCGCCTTTCCTGGCGATGCGGAATGGATTTTTCGACCTCGAACAACGGATTTTCGAGCGGCCCCTGCCGGCGGGGCCGGTGACGATCGTCGATATCGATGAATCCAGCATCATGGGAATTGGGCAATGGCCCTGGCCGCGTAACAGGATCGCCGAACTGATAACGGCGCTGGCGCTGGACGATACCGCAGTTGCCGGTTTGAGCATTATTTTTTCCGAACCCGATCGCCTGTCCCCTGAAAATGTCTTGCGGGATTTTCCGATGCCGCAGGAACTGATCGACCGGCTGCGGGTGCTGCCGTCAAATGATACGGCACTTGCGGCGAGCATGGCGCTGGTGCCGACCGTTCTCACCAGCGGCGTGATTCCCGAAGAACAAATTCCGTCCGAAACCCGGTCCCGCCGGACGCCCGTAGAATTAAGGCTGGGCCTGCAATCCAGCGCCCGCCTGCGGCAGTATCCGGCGCTGCTGAACAATCTGCCGCAGTTGGAGGCGGCAGGGGCGGGCTCGGGTGTCGCCAGCGTCGAACTCGACCCGGACGGCATTATCCGGCGGCTGCCGGCCGTCATGCTGATAAACGAGGCGATTGTGCCGAGTTTCGCCGTTGAAATCGTCCGAATTTTCCGGGGTGCGGCGGCAATCGGCGTTGCGATCGACGGACCGGGCATCAGCGGGCTGACCATCGGGTCACAGATCGTGCCGACGGATACCGGGGGCAGCATATGGCTTCGCCAGGTATCGTCAGCCGGTTTCAAGCGCCTGTCCGCCGTCGATGTCCTGCTGGGGAACCATGAGCCGGAGGATCTTGAGGGGCGCATCGTCATTCTGGGCGCGACGGGAACCGGGCTGGAACGCAGTTTCGTGACGACCGGCGGCGAGTTGCTGTCGGCGCTCGACCTGCAGGCCCTGTATGTCGAGAACCTGCTGTCGGATATCTTCCTGACGCGGTCGGAAGTCGTTGTGTTTTTTGAAATCCTGGCAACCCTGGCCGGCTGTCTGGGTATTGTGCTGCTGCATGGCAGACTGCGCTTCTACCTCGGACAATTTGCCGTATTCGCTTATCTCATCCTGCTGATTGGCGGCAGCCTTTACGGGTTTTCGGCGCATCGAATCCTGTTCGATCCCAGCTTTACCGTCCTGTCGGTTGTCGTGTGCTACCTGGCCTTTATCGGCATGGAGCTTGTCAGGACCCAGCGCGAGCGCCGGCAGACGGCGCAGGAACGTACGACGGCGCTGATGCTGGCGGAAGCGGCGAGCCGGTCTAAAACCAATTTCCTGGCCAATATGAGTCATGAATTGCGGACGCCGCTGAACGCCATTCTCGGTTTTTCGGAAATGATCAAGGATGGCGTGCTCGGTCCCGCGAACCCGGCGCAATACGGTACCTATGCGCGCGATATCCACAATTCGGCGGCGCATCTGCTGGGAATGGTAACGCAGATACTGTCCATGGCGGAACTTGAATCCGGTGAAGGGCATCTCCGGGTATCGGATTTCGATCTCCGGGATGCAATTACGGAAAGTATCGGGACAATCCGGAATTCGCAGGGATTGACCGGCGCGAAAATCGAATTCGACGCGGAAGCGCCGATGCCGCGGCTGCGCGCCGATCGCAAAATGGTTACCCAGATACTGCTGAACCTGCTGCAGAATGCGGTGAAATTTTAATCGGATGGCGGCAGCGTCCGGGTCGGCGGGGTGGATTTTGCCGCAGGCGACTATGCTGTTTCCGTAACCGATACGGGCGAGGGCATGACCGAGCAGCAAGTCGCCGAGGCTTTCGAGGTCTTCCAGGAAGGCGAACATGACCGGTCGGACAGCGCCAGGGGCATCGGGCTGGGGCTGCCGCTGACAACGGCCATGATGGCCCTGCATGACGGGCGCGTTACGGTCTCGAGCGAAAAGGGGCATGGCACCACGATCACGCTGCATTTCCCGGCGCGCCGTGTTTTACGGAATAGTAGTAAATAACGTGTTCTGTCTGAAATGTCGTGAAATGCACGGGGGAGGTTTCATGCGGTTTCTCATTTTAAGTCTGGTGCTGGCGCTGCTGGTTGCGCGCGGTGCGGCAGCCCAGGATGACGGCGTTGCTCTGGTCAAGATTCTGGAAGGATCGGCCTTCACGGTGCAGTCCGGCGCCCGGCAGGCGCTGACGGTGGGCCAGTCGATCTATCAGAAGGACATTGTCGAAACCGCCAGCGGTTCGGTCGGTCTGACCTTCAAGGATGGTTCCCGGATATCGCTGGGGCCGAATTCCCGCATTGAATTCAAGGCGTTCGAATACGAGCCGAAGGACAACCGGCTGGCCTACCTGGTTCATATGATCAAGGGGACGATGCAGTATGTTTCCGGCATCATCGCCAAGCTGGCGCCCGACGCGGTCCAAATCGAAACCCCGGTCGCGACCGTGGTGGTCCGGGGCACGAAGATGCTGGTGAAGGTGGAGGGAGACTGAAATACCGCAGGGATTTGAGAAACCGCTCGTCCTGAATCCGCTCCGGGCGATATTGCGGTCCGGCGTTATGGCGGCGTTGTGCCTGCTGGCGGCCTGCGCGGGGCAGGAAAATGTGTTCGTGCTGCTGCCTGATGACGATGGCAAGGTCGGCGCAATCGAAGTCGTCACCGATGCGGGGCGGCAGCGGATCGAAACCGCGAACCAGTCAACGACGGTGTCGGGCCGGAATTCCCGCCCGCAGGCCCCGAACGCCCTCAGCGAGGCGGAAATCAGCAATATCTGGGGCGCGGCAATCCGGACCACCCCGCGGACGCAGAAATCGTTCATCCTGAACTTCAAATCGGGCACCGATCAGTTGACCGAGGAATCCGCCCGGCAGCTTCCGGAAATTTTTGCCGAAATCGGAAAATACCCCGTCGCCGAGATGTCGATTGTCGGCCATTCCGACC
>JAQCHR010000470.1 GCA_027619655.1 Pseudomonadota bacterium | reverse complement strand
GGCGACAACGCCGCCAGCAGAGGCGTCCACGTCATGAAATGGGTTGTAAGATTACTGGCCGGGTTGGTCGTGCTGGGTGCCGGCGGGTATTATCTGACCCATAATGTCGATTGGGTCCGGGTCCATTACAAGCGCTTCAAGGCTCCAAACCCCTATGTCTTCGACGAAATCGATCCGCAATACAAGGCGACCGACCCGGCGAAACTGATCCGCATCGATTCGCCCGACAAGGCGGGCCAAATCCGCGCCGCCCTGATCGACGCTATCTGGGGCAACGGCGCCGGGCCGAGCGAGGTGCCGCCGGCCATTGTTACCGCCGGCGCGGTGCCGCCGGAACTCGCGGCGCTCTCGGCCTCTTCCCTGCGGCTGGAGGCGCCGATAGACCTTGGCTACAAGGGGCATATCTACCTGCTGGAGCCATCGCGCCCGCACGGCCGTCTTGTCATCTACCAGAACGGCTACGCCAGCACGGTTGCCGCCGCCGCGCCGCTGATCGGCGCCCTGCTGGAACATGGATATGCCGTTGCGGCGCTTGATTACCCCGGATACGGCGAAAACGGGATGGGCCGGACCTATCTCGACCGGTTCGGATGGTACGAACTGGCGCATGACCGCATTATCGGCGTGCATGACCATCCCATGCGGTTCTATGTCGAACCGGTGATCGCGCTTTTGAATTACGTTGCCGCCTCCACGACCTATTCTCGGGTCGATATGACCGGGTTTTCCGCCGGGGGCTGGATTACGACCCTGGCCGCTGCCGCCGATTCCCGGATCCGCCGGAGTGTCATGGTGGCGGGTGGGTATCCGCTATACCTGCGGGTTGGCGCGTTCGAGAACCAGTCGCCGCCGCCGCAATTCCATCAGCCGCTGCTGCAGGCGGCGAATTACCTGGAAATGTATGTGCTGGCCGGCGCCGGCGAAGGCCGCTGGCTGACTCAGATATTCAACCGATATGACCGCTGCTGTTATCGCAATACACTGGGAAAGTTATACGAACCAGCCGTCCGCGATGCGGTGGCGCAGGCGGGCGATGGCGGGTTCGATGTGCTGATCGATGAAAGCCATGCGGATCACAAGGTTTCGGACTGGGCGATTGCCCGCATCCTCGAAAAGCTGGGGCCGGTGAACTGATGCGGATTCTGTTATCGGGATGCGAAGGGCAACTCGGTCGGGCGTTGGCGGTGGTTTTGCCGTCGCATGGCGAACTGCACGCGTTTGCGAAGGCGGATTTCGACCTGACGGATGAAGCAGCGATGCGTGCGGTGCTGGACCGGGTCCATCCCGACCTGATCGTCAACGCGGCGGCCTATACCGCGGTGGACCAGGCCGAAACGGAGGCTGCGCTGGCGATGGCGGTCAATGGCGTCGGCCCCGGTGTACTCGCCGGATGGGCGGCGGCGCACGGCGCGGCGGTGCTGCATTACTCGACCGATTATGTTTTCGATGGTGAAGGTACAGGGCCCTATCGGGAATCGGATGCAGTCTGTCCGGTCAATCAGTATGGGGCGAGCAAACTGGCCGGCGAACAGGCGATCCGTGACTCCGGTGCGCGACATCTTATCGCGCGAACCAGCTGGCTGTATGACGGGGCGGGGCGCAATTTCCTGACGACGATCCGCCGTCTGGCGGCGGAACGCGAGGAACTGCGCATCGTCGAAGATCAGTTCGGGGCGCCGACGTCTGTCGGCTGGCTGGCGGCGGCGACGGGCCGCATTCTGGCCGGGGCATCGGGCCCAACGCTGTTTCAGGGCGATTCCGGTGGTGTCCTGCATATGGCGGCGGCAGGAATTACCAGTTGGCACGGGTTTGCCACGGCCATCATTGACGAAACGCGGCGCCGGGGATTCCCGATCAAGGCAGAACGAGTCGTTCCCATCCCGGCAAGCGCCTATCCAACGCCGGCAAGGCGGCCGCATAATTCGGTATTTGCACTGGACCGGTTGCGCGGAGAATTCGGCATTGCGCCGCCGCCATGGCGCGAGGTCCTGTCGCAGGTGTTCGAAGCGATGCCCTGCGGTGCGGCGAATATCTGATGCTGCCGGTCCGAACACACGAAAGATCGATCCTGGGCCTGCTGATGCTGGTCTTTCTGGTGGCGCTGCTAGCCCGAATCGCCAATATCCTGCTGCTGCCGATTTCCGTCGAATATCTCACTGCCGAGGACGCGATCGTTTACTGGGATGGCGCGGGGGCTCTGCTGGACCATGGCGTCTTCGGGCGTCTTGCGGGCAGCGTCATCGCGCCGGAAACAGAGCGGATGCCCGGCTATATCTTTTTTCTGGCAGGTCTGCGCGGGCTGGTTGCCGATTCGCTTGCGGGGATACTGCTGGCGCAGGCGGTGCTGGATTCAATGACCTGTGTATTGATTGCCGTGATTGGCGCCCAATTGTCGCGATCGCTGGCGCTGGTCGGCGGGCTGCTGGCCGCATGCTGGATCAACCTGATCATCCATAGCGGTATGATCCTGTCCGATTCCCTGTTCGTCTTCCTGATGACAGCGATGCTGGCGGCGGCGGTGCGCTTTCTGCGCACGGCGTCGCTGGGTTCGGTCGCACTGGCCGGTCTTTCGCTGGGACTGGCTCTGGCGACCCGCAGCGCGGCACAACTGCTGCCGTTTCTCATGCTGCCGGCGGCGCTTGGCGTTCCGTTATATCGCCACCGAGGGTTTGCCATCGCGGCAATATCCGCAGTTCTGTTCCTGGTATTGAGCCTGCTGCCCGTATCGCCGCTGATTTACCGCAACCTGTCACAGTTCGACACGCTGGCGATGAGCAGCCAGACCGGCACGCATCTGGTGGGGTGGGTCGTGCCGCTTGTACGGCGCGCAGCGGACGGTACGCCGCGCGACCGGGGCGCGGTGGCGCTGAGCGAAGCGATAGAGCGAAGGATCGAATCCGAAGGTCTGCTGAAAGACGATGCGACACCGTACCAGCGCAGTGCTGTTTTCCAGCGGCAGGCCCTGCAGGCCCTGGGGGAATATCCCCTCGGTGCGGTTGCGAAGGCCTGGCTGAGCGGCGCCCTGATAAATTTTGCCGCACCGGCGATTGCGGTGGATCCCCGCGTTCGCCAATTACCCCATGCCAGTTTCGACAGCACGGTCGGCGATGGCGTCGTGGCGC
>JAQCHR010000469.1 GCA_027619655.1 Pseudomonadota bacterium | reverse complement strand
AGCAGGTCCCGGTTCATCAGCACATAAGGAATTGCCTGCGCCTGAATCGGCGTCGGCGTGTCATATCCGGCATCTGCAACTGCACGCAGGATATCGTCACTAAGTCCGAGGTCGGAAAATTTCATTAAGTCTTTTTTGGTAATGGTTATAGGCGATCCAGCCGGATCGTCTAAAGTGCCGCGGATCGTAGGGGGTTACCCCTTCATGTCAACATAATTGCGCTTCGATTCGCGGTGCGATGTTACTCAATATGGCGCGACAGGCTGAAAATTAAAGGGACACGCTAATTTGGCGTCAAATTTACCACTTCTGCTGGTTCCGGGTCTCCTGTGCAATGAAAGCCTGTGGTCGCATCAGATCCGGTTCCTCGACGATATCGCCGATGTGACCGTTGTCGATACCCTGCAGGATGACACGCTGTCCGGCATGGTCGCTCGGGCGCTGAAGACGGCGCCGGACCGTTTCGCCCTTGGCGGGCTGTCCATGGGCGGCTACGCGATGTTTGAATTCCTGCGCCAGGCGCCGGACCGGATCGACAGGCTGGCCTTTCTGGATACGTCGGCGCGCGCCGATACGCCGGAGCGGACGGTCATGCGCCGCGACCTGCTGGCGCTGGCGGAGCAGGGGAAATTCAACGGCATTTCCCCGCGGCTTTTACCCACCTTCCTGCATCCGGACAGGATGGCTGACGAGGCGCTGACGCAGGCGGTGATGGCGATGGCGGCTGCCGTCGGTCGGGATGCGTTTATCCGCCAGCAGAAGGCGATCATGGCGCGGCCGGACAATCTGCCGCTGCTGCCGGCGATCCGCGTACCGACGCTCGTCATCTGCGGCCGGCAGGACCGGGCGACGCCGCTGGAAATGAGCGCGGAAATGGCGGCCGGCATCGCGGGCGCCCGGCTGTGCATCGTCGAGGAATGCGGCCATCTGGCCAGCATGGAGCGGCCGCACGCCGTGACTGCCCTGATGCGGGACTGGCTGCTGCGCGACTGACCGCGGTTTCCGGCGAGGTTATCGCGTCAGACGTCCAGGTCCTTCACGAAGCGGGCATTCTGCTGGATATAATCGAAGCGGCTTTCCGGTTTGCGGCCCATCAGGGCTTCGACGAATTTCGCCGTATCGCGCGCCGCCACGGCCTGTTCGGGGTCCAGCTTGCGCGGTACCTGAACCTGCAGCAGCGTTCGCTTCGTCGGGTCCATGGTGGTATCGCGCAATTGCGCCGGGGGCATTTCGCCCAGCCCCTTGAAGCGGCTGACCTCGATCTTGCCCCGGCCGGGGAAGCCGGATTCCATCAGCTCGTCCTTGTGGGCATCGTCGCGGGCGTAGAGCGACGTCGCCCCCTGCGTCAGCCGGTAGAGCGGCGGCAGGGCGAGGTAGAGATGGCCGCTCTCGATCAGTCCCGGCAGTTCGCGGTAGAAATAGGTCATCAGCAGGGCGGCGATATGGGCGCCGTCGACATCGGCGTCGGTCATGATGATCACGCGCTCGTAGCGCAGCTTGTCCACGTCGAAATCGCCCCGGGACCCGCAACCCAGCGCCTGCAGCAGATCGCGCAGTTCCTGGTTTCCCGCCAGCTTGTCGGCGGTCGCGCTGGCGACGTTCAGGATCTTGCCCCGCAGCGGCAGGATAGCCTGAGTTTCGCGGATCCGCGCCTGCTTGGCGGAACCGCCCGCTGAATCGCCTTCGACCAGGAAGATTTCCGTGCCTTCCGACGTGCTGCGGGTGCAGTCGGTCAGCTTGCCCGGCAGCCGCAGCTTGCGGGTGGCGGATTTGCGGCTCAGGTCCTTCGCGGCGCGGCGGCTCTGCCGGTCCTCCGCGCGTTCCAGCACATGTTCCAGCAGATCGGTCGCCGCGGTCGGATCGTTTGCCAGCCACAGGTCGAAGTGATCCTTGACGGCGCCCTCGACCAGCCTTGCCGCTTCAGGCGAAGAGAGTTTTTCCTTGGTTTGGCCCTGGAATTGCGGATCCCGGACAAAGACCGACAGCATGGCGCAGGCGCCGCCGATAATATCCTCGGCGGTTATGCGCGCGGCTTTCTTGTTGCCGGTCATTTCGCCATAGCCGCGCAGGCTGCGGGCCAGCGCCGTGCGGAAGCCGGCCTCGTGGCTGCCGCCCTGAGGGGTGGGCACCGTGTTGCAATAGGAGGACACAAACCCGTCCTGGTCCATCGGCCAGCAGATGGCCCATTCGACCTTGCCGCCCTCGTCATCGGCGGCGACCCGGCCGGTGAAGGCGGTGGGTGTCATGGTCGGCCGCGCGGCAACGGTGGAGGTCAGGAAATCCGACAACCCGCCGGGAAAGTGGAGTGTCTCCGACGGCGGCGTCTTGTCGTCGCCGCGCAGGAATTTGGGGTCGCAGCTCCAGCGGATTTCGACGCCGCGGAACAGATAGGCCTTGGACTGCGCCATGCGGTACAGCCGGTTGCCCTTGAACGCCGCGGCTTCGCCAAAGATTTCCGGATCGGGATGGAAGGTGACGGTCGTGCCGCGGCGGTTCTGGACGGCGCCGTCTTCGCGCAGCTTGCCGGTCGGCGCGCCCCGGGAGAAGGACTGGACGTAGAGCTTGCGGTCGCGCGCAACCTCGACCACAAGCCGGTCCGACAGGGCGTTGACCACCGAGATGCCGACACCGTGCAGCCCGCCGGAGGTCTGGTAGGCGTCGCCGGAAAACTTGCCGCCGGAATGCAGCGTGGTCATGATGACTTCCAGCGCCGACTTGTCCTTGAACTTCGGATGCGGGTCGATCGGAATGCCGCGCCCGTTATCGGTGACGGCAAGCGAGCCGTCCTCCAGCAGGGTTACGTCGATGCGGCTGGCATGCCCGGCGACGGCTTCGTCCATGGCATTGTCGAGGACCTCGGCCGCGAGGTGATGCAGCGCCGATTCATCCGTGCCGCCGATATACATGCCGGGCCGCCGGCGCACCGGCTCAAGGCCTTCCAGGACCTCGATATCCTTGGCCGAATAGGACGTATTGCGGCTGCTTGCCGTATTCTGGAATAGGTCTGCCATATTGCCATTATAGATTCTGAACCTGCGGAGGCAAGCTCATAGGGTAGGTAAAGGACTGTTGATGCCAATATATGGTAGGCGGCGCCGGCGCGGCGGAAAGTCGCCGGGCGGTCAGGGCCTGTTGGCGA
>JAQCHR010000018.1 GCA_027619655.1 Pseudomonadota bacterium | reverse complement strand
CGGCCAGAATATGCACGATAACCAGTTCTCCGTACCAGAACCAGGCGCCGGCCATCGTGCAGAAGATGGCCGTCCACATCATGCTGAGGAACGTCATTGCCTGGAAGCGCTGGGCCGGCGGCAGGCGCCGCAGCGGGTTGTAATTCGAATCCATGATGGCACGGTAGAGAGACAGCATTTTATGTTTCCTACGGGGTATGATTGTTGTGGATAGCGTCGGTTCTGATATCTGATACGGACCCCGCCGGAAATTGGATCAGTCAGCCGCCTGCGGACCGCTCGACCAGGCACATTGTTATTCAGTAACTAAGATATTGATAACACGTTGTTTTCATTGAGTTCATAAAATGGCGATCAGTAACCCCGTCTTCTCCGAATTGGCAATATCGGCAATCGGCAATAGCTGGGGCCATGTCGCGAGAGGGGGCGGCGGTTTCTAAGGAAAGTGGACCGGGTGCTGCTAAAGTTGCTAATCTGCTAAAGTTTTGGGCTGCCTGCGGTATCTTGCTACCAACTTTAGCAGGATTAGCAGCTTTAGCAGGGGTTGCCCTCAATTCTTCCAAAACGGACCAGGCGTCAAATTTTGGGAAAGTGGCCATAGTTCAGTCCTCCACAAGTTGCCATGCCTCGCGGCGGAATTGCCCGTTTGCTTTCGCGCCGCCGTCAATCCTGCGCAGCCAGCCGCGCGGCGTATCGTCTGCCATTCGTCGAAGCAGCACCGGGTCGGCGGCTTGCCGTAATGGATCAGCGCGCCGTCGGCCAGGTACACCCAACCGTTCTCATAGACCGGAATAAACTCACCACACGCGGCGCAGTGGTTCTGGGACACCGGCAATTCGGGTGGGTTCGCGTTGCACCAGGCGGTGACGCGCGCGTCGAGCCGCGTGTCGTTCAAATCGTGGGCAACGGGATCGGTGCCTGTTGCCGAATTGGTTTCGGCGCTGGCCTGTGAGGGGTCGAATTGAGGGCCTGTTTTTTTTGCAGAAATCAGGTCCGGGGCTGCTAAAGTTGCTAATCTGCTAAAGTTTTGGGTGTTTTGCGGTATATGGGTAGTAACTTTAGCAGGATTAGCAGCTTTAGCAGGGGTAGACTCTATTTCCGCTAAAACTGCCAGGGCGTCGAACTTTGGGAAAAGCGCCATTTTCATGCCTCCACGATCAGCCAGGCATCCCGGCGGAATTGCCCGTTGATTGTCGCTCCATTCGCGACGGGATGCAGCCAGCCGTGATCCTCCAGGATCGAAACAACGGCCTTTGCCTTCGCCTTTTCCCGGATCGTTACCGGGCCGCGCTGGTACAGATCAGGCAAGGAAATATGATTTTCCGGCCATGCGGTTTGAAGCCAGTGCAGAGCGTCTAGCGCCTGTCGCTTGTTCGAGTCGACCATGCCGGAAAAGTGCAACCGCATCGCTTCGGCGGCGTAGTGCTCGGCAATCTCGATTCCGGCTGCCATGTGCTCGCCTGACACTGCGTCCGCCTCTACATCCCCGGACAGGCAAAGGACGGCAGCAAGGCGCGTTGCGTGTTCCGGCAGCTTGTTTGCGAGTCCGCTGATGCCTGCCATCTCGCCGCCCTTGCCCGTCATCCGTTCCACGTTGTCCATGAAGCGGATGCAAAGGGCACGGGCGGCAGGGGCGAGCTTCAGGGCGCGGGGGGCTAATTCATTTAGTGCGCCCTCGGCCATGCGCGGCGGTGTTTCCAGTATTTGGGAAATCTGCGCCCAATACCGCCGAATATCTGCATCGTTTTCCGGTGTCGTTTCACGCCAAAACCGCGTACCGATAGTCGATGCCGGGGACGCGATCAGGAACCGGGAAAGCAAACCCTGATCGGCAAGCGCCCGGTCGGAAAGAATTGCACCGGCGATATCGGGTTGCATCATCAAATGAGCGGCAAGCCGCCGCCCCGGAAGGACCGACGCGCCGTCGCCGGACCGAACACGACGAATAGGCGTGCCATCCCACAAGTCGGAAAGCCCGGTTGCCGTGAGCAACTTCTTTTCGCTGGTCATGCCGTGTCCGCCAACGAATGATCCACCCTCGGCACTGAACAGGCCAAGGCTGGCATGGCCAACACTGAACAGTTTATGCAACCCCTCCAGTGTTGGTTCGCTAGCCGTCAGGATCGGGGCCAGGGGCTTGGCTGGTGCCTGCCCCAATTCGGTCAGGGCCGTGTATTTCGCTTCCTGTGTGGGATATTTCGTTTTGTGCGCGAGAATTTGCGCTCGCTGTTTTTCCCATGCCTCGGATTGATTCGACCATAGTGGCAATTCTTCGTCATACCGGTCCCGCAACGCCTTTTCCCGGTTCGTAACCGGCCATAGCGCATCCGCATCAACCGCGCTTTTCCGCTCGCCTGACAATCCGACCGTAAGGAAGAAACAGGACACGGGCCGGGTGTTGCCCATCGGCAGTGTGACGTCGGCGAACGGCTGTACGGCAAACGTGGAAGCGCCCAGAACACTTTGCGCGCACATGGCGTCCGGTGCCTGTGTTCGCGCCTGTATGGCCCTCACGGCCCCGCCCAGCACGCTTCCCAGCGCGTCTATGGGGAAAGGATCAGCCGGGGGCATTTCCCGATTAGGGGCTGCGGCGGTTCAGTGCTCCCCGTCCGTGCTGAAGGCGTGATCGTAATAACACCGTCTGCATCGACGGTTTCGTATCCGCCGACATGCTGCGTCTCGCGGTAAGCCGCCAGGTCGAACCCGTGCTGGCTTGCCCAGTAGTACACGCTCCCGGCCCCGATACGATTGACGTGTCCGATCGACCGCCACAGCCGCTCGTTCTGCGCTGGGTCGTCCTTCTTCGACCGGGCAGACCAGCGGGAGAACAGGTCGAACCCGCTGTCGCCCATCGCGCCCTTTACCGCTAACGCGGTCTGCACCCAGTCGTCATAATGTTCATCATTATTCGGGATGTGCATTACGGCGGCTTCGACTTCAGACACCTTGCCGTGCAGTTCCTTGAGGTTCAGGCCGGACCGCGGTGCTGCCGTCCCCCGGTCGCTGACGCGGCCCTTCAGTGAGCCATAGGTTGCCATGACGCTGCTGGCCATCGCCAGGTAGCGGCGCAGGGCGTCGGGCGTGACCTCGGTCAGTTCTTCAGGGGCAATGTCGATCAGCTTGTCATCTGGCCAGACGTACCTTCCCCCGGTGTCAGGATGGACGCCTGCGGCAACGAACTGCTGCCCCTCGCCCAACACCTCGACAGCGGCGTCCACGTTGTCGATCTCGTAAACGCCGGTCCTGATTTTCTTTTGCAGTTCAGTACAGCGGAACAGAACCAGGAACTTGGGTGCCTTGCCAATCCTCTTCGGCGCGCTGCCCAGTTCTTCCTCGACCAGCCTTTCCAGTTCGTTGGAACAGAACGGGTTCAGAACATCGACATCGACGGCGACCAGATTATGCTTTCCGCCCAGGAGGACGCCGACGCCTGTCGCCGCTGGATAGTCGTCATACTGCCTTGCCGCATCGGGCCGTCCTGGCCATCGCGGCAGTATCGGCTTCTTGCCGATAACCGGGGTGATATCGTAGCCAAGTTCAACCAGCTTCGGGCCGAAAGACTTATATGTGTTCGTCATGGCCGACACCCAGGACAACGGGCGGTCGGCGAAAACGATGTCTTGCCAGACTTGAACTCGAATGGCGCACCGCAGGTGGTGCAGACGCCTTGCCATGTCAGCAATTGCGCCTGCCGACCGGATTTTGTGACGTATGGCTCTGCCGCCTGCAGCGTATATTTGCGACCCATCGCCGTCGCGGTTCCGCCGACCACTGGTGCGCCCCGGATTGACCATTTGGTCCGTTTTTCAAGGATCATTCAGCACCGCCAATCATCGCAAGGGCCGCCACGGCTTTAGCGTGCGGCCCCGATATCTGGCACTGCATGGCAATTCTGCTAATGATCCGTCGATTGATTGCACCCAGCGATTCAGGCGCGCAGTGTCGCGAATCCGTATCCGGGCCAATGTTTGCTCTATTTACATTCGGCGCTTTCGAGCCTATGTTTTGCATGACGTTTTTCCTTCGTAGTGGTGGGGGGAACGCCAGAGAATTGACCGGCCTTGGGTTGCAGCCCTTGGTCGGTTTTCTTATGACAGGGTTTTCTGTGCCGGCCATCAGGCCGCCGCTTCCTTTGCCTCGATATCCCGCAGATACCGGGATTTCCTCAGGCACCAGATCCGGCCCTCCTTAAATGCCGGAATATGACCGCGCTCGCATTTGTAAAAGGCTCGACGCTCAGTGGTGTTAATGAATGCGGCTATCGCCTTCGCACCGCGCAAGATGTCACCCTCGGGGATTCCTTCGTTCATATGACTTCCTCGCGCGACCGCAACCAATCGGTAATGGCTTCGCGGCGATAGAGGATTTTCGAGTTGATTTTCATGCGGCACGGGGCATCGCCCAGCGCATGCCAGCGGTCCAGGGTGCGCCGGTTGATGCCGAGTTCGCGGGCCAAATCTTCCGGCTTCACATATTCCTGCAGGATCGGGTTTGTTTGCATTTGCTATGCTTCTCCTAAGTTGGCAATTTTTGTCTTTACGCGAGCAAAAAAAATCAAACGGTAAAGCGTTTAACGACGTTGCTGACGGCGATCACGATGACCGACGGTCCCCAACTCGCCTTTGCGATCATCTGTTCGCGCTTCACCCAAGCGATGCCTGACCCGGATTCGGTGCCGGGCGTCACTACGATGTAGGTTTCAATCTCCCCGGCTATGGCCTGCCCGAACCACTCTTTCGAAACCGCGCCGGGCAATTCCGCCCGCTCGCCGTGCTCGATCAATCCATGAATCAGCGGCGCCCATCTAAGAAGCGCCTGCGCGTGGATTTTATAGGATGCCAATTCGGCAATAAGCGCGGCTTCGGGCAGATATTCCGCCGCGTACCGGCGTTTGTTCCCGTGTCCCTCGTTGCGGGTTTCGGGCAGGCAATGCATGATGTCCAAGTCAGTCAGATAGCGCACCGTCCTCAACGGGATGCCAAGGCGTTTTGCGAGTTCACTGGCTGTCAGGGTGTCGTTCATTACCACATACGCAATTTTTGTCTTTACACAAAAAAGGACCAATATCCGACGCTTGTCTATTGGTTTCTGTTTTTCAGCGCGAAGACGTTCTCGGAATCTTCCGCGCCATTCATGCCACCGACAATCAGCGAGCCGCCCCGTAGCGACGCCCGGTTTCGTTCAGCCCACTGCCGCACCCGCTTCCACAACGATAAGCGGAAGGCAGTCCGATAGCCCCCGTTTTGTTGCATCCTTGTTGCACGGAGTCAGCGGTAATGACTGGAAATGCCCGGAAATGCGCGGTATTTGTTGCAAGTCGATATGCAACAAAAAATCCGCCAAATTGAGGCGGATTTCATTGTAAGTATATGTTTTTATTTGGTGATCCCGGCAGGACTCGAACCTGCAACCGTCGGATTAGAAATCCGATGCTCTATCCGGTTGAGCTACGGGATCCCGGATGACCCGCGCGCGACGCCTAATGCGTCCAGGGCTGGGTCCGGCCGACGGCGAAATTGTCGGCATAGGCCTTTGGCCGGATGCGCCGTTCCTTCGGGTTCTGCACCGTATAGGTCCAGCCGTTGCGTTCCGCATGCGCAATGGCCTCTTCCTTCGTATCGAACTGCAGCCGCACCTGTCCGCGCGTGTCGGTCGACCCGTTCCAGCCCATCAGCGGATCCGGATCCGGTCTTGCGGCGGGTTCGAATTCGATGACCCAGTCGCCGACCTTGCCGCGGCCCGACTGCATGGCGTTCTTCGACGGTACAAAAATTTGAACTTCCATTGGCGTCACTTTCCTTCGCTTCTATTCCCGGGCGCCCGCCCGCTGGCGCAAACCGGGGTTTCCCTTCGGAACCGTGAAACATGGTCGGGGCGGCTGGATTCGAACCAACGACATCCTGCTCCCAAAGCAGGCACTCTACCAGGCTGAGCTACGCCCCGATGGCGGATAACTAGGCCTTTGCCGCCGCTTTCGCAAGGCAGGAAAACACCGGAATCGATCCAAATCGCGCCGAATCGCGCGCAAGAGTCCCGGAATAGTCCCGGACTGCGAACAGAAGCGAAGCGGCGGGAATCCCGGCATAAAACACGAAACATGGCGCTTTCGATCCAGTGAACGCCGGCAGATTGGCCATCCGTCCAAAACGGGGCGCGATGACGCACATCATATGCCAGGGCGTTTCTGAAAATTACGCTAACAATTCGGCGACGTTCTTGTTACCCCTTACTCAGAATTGTTCATCCGGAGGCCGAACGACCGTGGCGAGTGACGTGCAGGCCATTAATTGAAATAACGGTAAGAATGGTACGAATCCTCCATGTCTTTTCCTATTTCCGTCCGGATTTCACGGGCGAAGGCGTCTATTACGAAAAAATCCGGGCCCATTTTGCAGACCGGGGGGTAACGGGCAGTGTTCTGGCCGTAAAAACCTGCCAGCCGGCGGCAGCGTCCCTTCCGGTGCCGTCCGACAATCCTGTTGCCTATCTGGGCATGTCCCGCAGATCCGGCGCAACGACAGCCTTTTGGCTGGCCGTGTGGCTGTTCCGTCATGCGCGGCAATTCGACGCCGTGCATTTTCACGCTTTCGCGGACCGCTATTTTGCCGGCCATTTGATGTGCCGGCTCCTCGGCCTGAAAATGCTGCAGTCCTGTACGCTGGACGACAGCCCCGGCACCATTTTCATGACCTACCGGCCGATCTGGCGCAAACTGGTCAGGCGGCTGTTGCAACTGCCCGACCGCTATATCACCATCAGCCCGCGCCTGCATGACTCCGCGCTGAGGGTCATGCCCCGGGAAAGGGTCCACCTTATTCCGCAAGGCGTCGAGATACCGGACCTGCCGCGAAAAGATTCGAAGCAGGCGCGGGCGGCGCTGGGCTTTTCCCCGGAGGACATCGTCCTGCTTTTCGTCGGCGGCATCTGTGAACGAAAGGGCGTCGATTTCCTGATCACGGCGATGCCGGCGCTGGTGCAGCATTGCCCCTCCATAAAGCTGCTGGTCGTCGGGCCCGACCTGGAGGACCGCTATGCCGCTTCCGTGCGCCAGATGGTGATCGACCTGAACCTGACGGAGCACGTCGTATTTGCCGGCGCCCTCGACAACGTCAATGCCGTATACCGGATCTGTGATATCTTCGTATTCGCGTCGCATATGGAAGGCTTTGGCAATGTGCTGCTGGAAGCCATGGCGCACGCCTTGCCGACGGTGTCGCGCCGACTGGCCGGCGTCACGGATGCGTTTATAACCCATGGCGAGACCGGGTTACTGTTTGACGATAAAAAAGGCTATGTTTCGGCCGTAAAATCGCTGATCGACGATCCGGATACTCGCAACGGGCTGGGTATTACGGCGCGGCAGTCGGTGATGAAGGATTACGAGATGTCCGCCGTCGCGACGCGATATGTTGACCTTTACACGGACCTGGTAAACGCCCATGACAATTGACGCCATCATCCTGCAGTTGCCCAGCCCGCCGCGCCGGAATGTGTTTCGGGAATGGTCGGGCGGCATGGGGACGTCGCTTCCCTCGGAACGCGCCGTATACGGGCATGACCAGAAATACTACGACATTCCGTTTTCCAGCTTCCTGTATATCGCGCGGCGGCTGGAACAGCGTGGGTTGCGGTATGAATATGCCGATTTCCAGTCGAAGGAAATTTTCGACGCCGCGGAATTTGCCGGCTTGCTGCAACGGACGGCGCCAAAGGTCCTGGTCACGGTGGTGAACATCCTGTCCTTTGCGGATGACCTGTCCCTGCTGCGCGACGCCCGGAAAATCCTGCCGGACCTGCAGATCATCCTTATCGGGCCAACCGCGAAGTGGTTCAAGGAACGCATCCTCCGGGACGGGGATGCCGATATCGTCATGGAGGAAAGCGAGGAACTTCTCGTCGCGGAAAACGTCAAGGTCCTGTCCGAAGGCGGCGCCCGGGAGCCCCTCCAGGGCTGCAGCATCTACGCGGACGGGAAGGTCGTCACACTCCCCGCCCGGGAGGCGATGAAAGACCTTAGCTTTGTCGATTTCCCGGCCTATGAGCTGCTGGATTTTTCCCGCTATGTCTCGGACTACTACACCAGCGAGCGGGTCCCCTACGCGCCCGTTTTCACCACTAAGGGCTGCCCGTACAAATGCGCCTATTGTCCCTATCCGTTCGGATTCGGACGGCGCGTCCTGTACCGGGCGCCGCGGCTGGTCGGCGACGATATCGAGCGGCTGAACCGGGAATTCGGCGTCCGCCAGATCCTGTTCCGCGACCAGGTCTTCACGCTCAACCCGATCCATGCCAGGGCAGTCTGCGACGAACTGATCCGGCGGGACCTCGATATCACATGGGTTTGCGAGACCCGCTACGACGTGATCGACGCCGACATGCTGGACATCATGTATCGCGCCGGCTGCCGGGAAATCCATTTCGGGCTTGAATCGGCCGACCCCGAAATGTTCGCCAATGTCTCCAAACCGGATGGAAAGGGCACGCTGGAACTGTTCGAGCAGGTCATCGCCATGACGAAGAAACGGGGCATCACGGCGCATGTCCACCTGATCGTCGGGATGCCGGACGAAAGCCGCAGTTCCCTGCGGAACACCCGGGACTGGCTGCGCAAGGTGAGGACGGACTCGGTTCAGATGGCCTATTTCATGCCCTACCCCGGCACGCCGTATTACGATCAATTGAAGAAGGACGGGTCGCTGGGCGATATCGACGCCATCGACTGGGAAGATTACGGCGCGTTCGACCGCCCGGTGCTGGCGAGCTATCACATGACGGTCGATGAAATCCGGCGCGGCCGGCAACGCCTGGCGGTCGACTGGCAGCACACCCTCAAGGACAGGATCGTGATGTTCGCGAAAAAGGCAATCACCCGTGTCATCCGGCCCGCGGCATAGACACGCTGGCCTGCGGTAGCCTCCCGTATGGACATGCCGGAATCCTGATGGCTTCGGAACGACGCCAGATCACCCTGATCAACAATCAGGGCCTCAGCGGCAATGGCGGGGGGCCGACGATCATCCGCAATATTGTCGCGCGCCTCAGCCCCTGGCACGACGTCACCGTCATGTCCTTCGATCCCCCGGCCAAGACCACCCATGACGTAACCCAGCTTACCCTGCCGCCGCCGAAGGACCTTTACTGGCGGCTGCGGCCACTTCTGCTGGCGCGCCATTACCGCACGGTGTTGCGGCCTGCCATGACGGCCGCAGCGGATATCCTGATCGCCATGGACAGTCATCTCGGGCTGGCCTTCGGCGCCCTGCCGGCGGAACGGCGCGTCTATATTTCGCTGTCCTGCATACCGCGCCAGGAATTCTTCGGCGCCCCGGCATCAAACCTGCCCGGTTTTTTGCAATACGCTTTCCTGGAACGGCGCATGATCCGCCATGCCGACCTCACCGCGGTCGCCAGCGAAAACCAGCGCCGGGAAATAGCCCGGTATGAACTGCTGCCGGGATTCGCGCCGTTGATTTTGAAACCGGTCTTCACGCCGACCGATCCGGCCGCCGATTCCCGCGACACACGTAAAAACGCTGGTTCCGGCGAAATCGTTTTCCTGACAGTCTGCCGCCTTGCCGGCGTCAAGCGGATCGACCGGGTGCTGGCTCTCGCCGAACGGCTCCGAAACGAGAACTGCCGTTTCATCATCGTCGGCGGTGGCCCCCTGGAAGCCGCCTTGCAGAAAGAGGCCGAAAACCGGGCGCTGGGCGGCATGGTCACCTTTACCGGCCCCTCCGACCACCCGGAGAAATATTACCGCATGGCGGACATCCTGCTGCATCCATCCGCCTATGAAAGTTTTGGCATCGCCGTGTTCGAAGCGATGTGCCATGGCGTCATCCCCGCCTGTTCGCGCGGCGACGGTACGACAATCGGTATCGCCGACGATATCGCCCATGGCGAAAACGGCATGCTGGTCGATTTCGATGACATGGATTCGGTCGTCGCGACCCTCACCCCGCTGCTGAAGGACAGCGCGCTGCGGCGCCGGATGCAGCAGAATGCCCGCCAACAGGCCCGGTCCATGCTGCGCGAGGATTATGTCGGCACCCTGGCGCACGCCCTTTGCGTGCGAGCGGACTGACGGCGCCATGCTGGCGGTATTCCGACACGCGCTGATTTTCGGCCTGGGCCCGGTCCTGCAGAAAGCGGCGTCGCTCGTCCTGCTGCCGCTCTACACCCATCACCTCGACCCCGGCGACTACGGCGAAGTGGAAATGCTGACCCTGCTGGTCGGCCTGTTCGTCGTCGTATTCTGTTTCGATTACCGCCAGGGCTATATCCGGGCGCTGACGAAAGCGCCGGAACCCGGCGCCCATTCCGCCCTGATTTCAGCCTCGGTACTGCTGTTTGGCATGACGGCGACGGCGGGAGCGGCATGTTTTTTCCTGATCCTGCCGTTTTTCTGCGACCTGATGCTGGGATATCGCCTCGGCGCTGGATACAGCATCATCCTGCTGGTGGGCCTGTTTGCCGACATCGTGAATTTCCTGCTGATGGCCACCGCGCAGGCGCGGCTCTGGTCCAGCAGAATGGTCGCGACCGGCCTGCTGCAGTTCACGATCGGTACCGGCCTTTCCGTCTACCTGATCGTCTATCGGGATGCCGTCCCGCTGGGACTGTTTGCCGGCAACGCCGCCGGTTCGCTGCTGATGATGGCGATCCTGCTGTGGATGCTGCGCCGCGACTTCCAGATTCCGCAACGCTGGCGGGCAACGGTCACCCCGATCCTGGCCTATTCCGCCCCGCTGCTGGTCGGCAGCCTGATCTATTTCGTGCTCCGCCTGGTGGATCGCGCCGTCATCTCCAAGTTCCTGACGCTGGACGACCTGGGCATTTACGGCATGAGCTGGAAACTGTCCGGCCTGCTGCTCACCTTCATGTTCCTGCCGTTCCTGCGGTCCTTCGATGTCTGGCGGTTCCGGTTTTACGAGGAAGGCAAACGGACCGACGACGTCGCGCAGATCGGCCGCGTGTTCATTACCGGCGTTGCCGGCGCCGCGCTCCTCCTGGCGACGTTCGGGGCCGAGGTCTTCCTGCTCGTCGCGGACAGCCGGTATGCGAGCGCGACGATCCTGCTGCCAGTGCTGAATGCCGCCACGCTGTTCCAGTGCTGTTATACGCTTTGCGCGGCGTCGTTCTTTGTCACCGGCGCCACAAGGACATGGCTCCTGATCCTGTCCGCCGGCATGGTGGTGCAGGTCACCGGCAGCATCGCCCTGGTCCAGGCCATCGGCATCCAGGGCGCCGGGATCAGCATGCTGGTATCAAATATGGTCATTTACGCGATTACCGCGTTCCTGGCGCCGCGATACTGGCGTATCCCCTATCGCCACGGATTGTTCCTGACCATGATCGGAGCTGTGACCATCCTGTCTCTTGGCCGCACCCTGCTGCCCCATGACAACATGCTCCAGAACCTTGCCATCGATTCCCTGATGGTTTTTTCCTTCCTCGTCTTTTCCTGTACGCTTGGCGCCATCCGCATCGCCGAGGTCAGACAAGGCATCGAACTATCGGCCCGTTCGCTTCACAAACTGCTCGGCAAGATTTCCTCCCGCATCGACCCCGGCCGCTGACGGAAACAACAGATGTCCCAGGATAGCAAGTTCAACCCGGAACTGTTCCGCTTCGATCCCGCGGAAACCTACAAATGGCATGTCTTCCCGAAAACGACGCTCGCCATCGTCACCTGGAACCGCCTTGAATATACGAAGAAGCTGCTGGATAGCCTGCTGCGCCTGACCCACATTCCGCATGAATTCCTGATCGTGGACAATGGCAGCACCGATGGCACCGCCGAATTCCTGCAGGCCTTCGCGGAAGGCGAGCAGACGGTCCGGCTGATCCTGAACGGCAGCAACATCGGCAAGGCGCGCGCCTATTGCCAGATTCAGAAAGCCGCCACCGACGGCCTGATCGTCCTGTTCGACAACGACCTGGAGCTGCTGTCGAACTACTGGCTGCTGCATGTCCAGAAGGCGTTTCACGCCATCTACCTGAACAGCGAAATCCGGGATGTCGCGACCGCGATCCGGGTTGTGAACTGCGATGAATACGGCTTCCGGAATTCCGGCCGGCACGAAATCCTGCCAATCCCGGCAGACCGGAATTCGCCGCCGCGCAGCTCTTTTTCCAGCTTCGACAAGAGCACGGCCGATGCGGCGAACCTGCTGGATGAATCGGTCGTTATGGGCTGGACGGAATTTCTGACCGGAAACTCGGTCATTGCCCTGCCGGTTTCGCTGCTGAAGAAGCTGCCGCTGGACGAGCAGTACCCGGTATTCATCGGCGGCGTTGACAGCTATTTCTGCAAATGCATCCGCGACTGCGGCGGCAGGCTCGGCTATATCGAAAACGGCCCCGTCGCCCGGCATAACGACTGGCCCTATACGGCCGAAAAGATAGCCGCCTATGAATCCATGGTCGGCCGCCGGGCGCGTTTCGACCTGCATTACCTGCGCTGGAAGTTGCGGGACCTGAAAAAGCGTTTTGCCGGGCGGAAGCGCTAGATCAGGTCATAGCCTGATCTAAAGCTCCGCTATTTTCCAGAGCCCGAGCGACTTGTCGGCGTAGATGCCGCCATCCTCGGTACAGTTTTCATTGATCATCCGGATGGGCGGCGGAAAGTTGAACGGCGGCTTCTCCAGGTTCAGGCGACGCCATTCCCCGGTCATGATATTCGTATTCTCCGCCGTTTCCGGGAAGCTGGTCGTCAACAGGTAGCGTGACCCGCTTAGCCTGATATTGTGGATCGCCTTCTTCAGGTAGGCGAAGCTGAAATGAACCAGCATGTCGCGGCAGAAGATCAGGTCGGCTTCCGGCAACACGTTTTCCACCACGTCCAGACACAGGAACTGCCGCTGGTCATTGCCGTATTCCCGGGCGTTTTCGGCAATCAGGCCCGCCACGATGTCGATGCCGGTATACCGGGCGCCCTTCAGGTCCACCTGTTGCATCCAGAAGAAATCACCGCAGGGAACATCGACGATACTGCGGATGCCGAATTCCTCGATCAGACCGGGCAGCACCGCGCGGACGGTTTCCGTCTGCGCCAGCGTCGAGCCGTGCCCGGACCGGGTATTTGCGTTCCGCCAGAGATTCGCCTTGTAGATATGCTCGAATATCATGCGCCGGCGCTGCGGCCCCAGCCAGTGTCGCCGCCAGAATTCGAGGCAAACCCGCACCGGGCGGAACCGCGTCAGCAATTTCATCTCTATCCTTTAGCCGCCGTTCCGCCCGCGCGGTATAACGCGGCGCCATTCTTCCGTAAAACTTTCACAATAAACGGATATTATCGGGAAAATGCATCAGGGGGAATTTCATCATGGCTGAAAAACAGAACGTCTTGCTGATCGTCGTTGATCAGTGGCGCGGCGATACGATGGGCGTGCTCGGCCATCCGTGCATCAGGACGCCGAACCTGGACATGTTGTGCCGCGACGGCGTCACCTTCCGCAACAATTATACCCAGGGGGTGCCGTGCGGACCGGCCCGGGCGTCGCTGCTGACCGGCCAGTATGTGATGAACCACCGGGTCGTGCAGAACGGCGTGCCCATGGATGCGCGGCATTACAGCCTGGCGGACGCCCTGCGGGAAGCGGGCTACGACCCGGCGCTGGTCGGCTACACCACGACCGCCCCCGACCCCCGCACGACATCGCCCAACGACCCCCGCTTCAATGACCTCGGCCATAACATGCCGGGCTGGAACGTGGTGGCGTCGCTGGAACCGCGCCGGCGGCCCTATTTCGACTGGCTGCGGCAGCACGGCGTCGATGTCCCGGCGAACCCGGAAGACATCTGGCAACCCGCGGAGCCGAGCACCACGGGTCCCGGCGCCACCCGGGCGCCGTCGCGGATCGATGCCGGCCACTCCGATACGACCTGGACGACCGAGCATGGCCTGGCCTACATGAAGGGGGCCCGGGGCAAGCCCTGGTTCCTGCATCTGGGCTATTACCGGCCGCATCCGCCCTTCATCGCGCCGCATCCCTATAACACCCGCTACGACCCGGCCGAGGTGCCGCCGCCGGTCCGGGCCGCCCGTCCGGAAGACGAAGCGGCGCAGCATCCGCTGCTGGAACATCAGCTCGGCAAGATCCGGCAGGAAAAGTTCTTCCGCGACGGCGCCGGGCTGGGCTGCGACATGGACGAGGCCGCCGTGCGCCGCATGCGCGCCGCCTATTACGGGCTCATCGACGAGGTCGACGAGCATCTTGGCCGCGTCATCGCCTGGCTGAAGGAGACCGGGCAATACGACAATACCCTGATCGTCTTCACCAGCGACCATGGCGAACAACTGGGCGATCACTACCTGCTGGGCAAGCAGGGCTATTTCGACGAGTCCTTCCATATCCCGCTGGTCATCCGCGACCCGCGCGCAAGCGCGAACGGCACGCGCGGCGATATCGTCGAGTCCTTCACGGAATCCGTCGATGTCATGCCGACGATCCTCGACTGGCTGGGCCGGGACAGGCCGCGAAGCTGCGAGGGCGCGTCGCTGCTGCCCTTCCTCGCCGGCAAGACGCCCGGCGACTGGCGCACGGAAGCGCATTACGAATATGATTTCCGGCCCAATTACGACGTCGCGGACAGCGCCCCGCCCTTCGGCCTGACCGTCGACCAGTGCGGCATGTCGATCATCCGCGACGCGCATTACAAATATGTCCATTTCGACGCGCTGCCGCCGCTGTTCTTCGATCTGCGGGACGATCCCAATCAGTTCCGCAACCTGGCCGACGATCCCGCCTATACGGGCCGCGTGCTGGAATATGCGCAGAAGATGCTGTCCTGGCGGCTGCACCATGCGGACCGGACCCTGACGGGCTATTCCTCCTCGCCCCGGGGTCTGGTGAAAACCGCCTGAACGGGCGGCCGCCCCGTTCTACTGGGGCGCCCGCCGCAGGGTGAAGACGCCATCCGCCGGGTTGCGCGGAATGACGATCCGGATGAAATGCGTCGAATTGCGTTTCAGCCAGCGATTGTCCCCGTCCTCGCCATGGATCACCACATGCTGCCGCGCCCCGTGGGTGATATCTTCGAAATACCGTATGTTCGGCCCGGGCGGCTGCGCTGAAATACTGAGGCACAGCACCTTTGCGGCGCCGGCGGCAACCTGATCGTCGTAAAAATTGCGCATCAGGTCATGTCGATCGATAAATCAGGTCATGTCGATCGATAAAGAAGCAGCGCCGGGCCGGCATGCGCGCGTTCACATGCACATGCTCCAGGACTTCCGAATGGAAATACACTGCATCCGAGACGTCCTCGTCGTCGTCTGACGCGAAGAACTCCAGGAAATAGTCGTTTACCGGCTCTCCGCTGTCATCAATGACATCGACGACGATCTGGTAATACTGGTGGAAATGTTCCGGGTCGTCATTCCCCTTGAAACGGTTGCGCCGCGCGCCGTCGTCGCCGGTAAGGCTCGCGGTGTCCTGGTTCAGATCCCGCCAGGTCTGCACCAGCGCCTGGTAATCCCCGTAGCTCTCGCAGTTCAGCGCCGTCAGGATCAGGTTGCCCAGTTCAAACGACGGATCGGGCGCTTGATATGGAACATCCGGCTTTTCCGGATCGATGACCGACGCATGGGTCCGGTCCGGCAGGACCGCGAACGGGAAGGCGAATCCGTCGCGGTATTCATGCCGCGTCCGCCATTCCGAAATCTCGGGCTTGCGGGATTCGCGGGAAAAATCGATGGTCCTGCCCCGTATGTTGAGATTGGCGGAAGGCACCCGCACCGTGCCGTCACCGCCGTTCTCATTGACGATCGCGCGCAACGCGCCGGGATAGGGATGCGTCCCCGAGATCACGAACGGCCATACCTTGTCGCTGCCATAGTGCGATGGCGACGGGCCGGCCCCTTCCGGCGCAAACAGGTCGCGCCGCGCCAGGTCATACTGGTAGCGCGAGGCAAGCTCGAGCGCATGCAGCATGGATTCGCCGGTTTCGAACCAGTTTCCCCAGCCCTTCGTGATCCGGCCGATCATGCTGCGTCCCATATTCGCCAGGACCGAACCGAAATTCGCCGGCGCCAGCATCACCAGGCGTCGCGCGGGACAGTTGCCCTCGGTGTAATAGGCGGAAACCCACTGGCGGGCGACGAGGCCGCCCGTGATGTGCACGATGATATCGAAGGGTTTCGTCAGCACTCCGTCGGCCAGATACCCGGTAATGACTTTCTGCAACCGCTTGCCGACATCCTCGACCCGGACATCGTCCTCCATCGACAGGTAATCGCCGAGCCAGATCGGTACGGCCTCGAACCCGTTCTGATGCAGGAAACGTGCAAGGGACTCAAACGAGGCGCTGGTGTCGCTCCAGCCATGAATGATAACGACCTGTCGCGGCATTTCGTGTCTCCTGCAATTCAGTCAACGCATGTGACCGGTGGCACCCTCACCGGCCCGTCTGCTATCGGGAAAATATTACGACTGACAAGTGCACATTAAATACAAGAATTCGGCGTTTCGAGGAAATGCGCTACTGTGTCTCCCGCTTCGCCGCCTGTACCGCCGTTTCCAGCGCCTGCAGGAAATCGGACCGGTCGCGTTTGGAAAACCCGCGTCCGCCGCCTTGAATCTCGCCCCGGTCGCGCAGGTCGGACATGAGGTTCCGGACCGCCAGTGCATTGCCGATATTGTCCGGCGTGAAGGGTTTGCCGTTGTGGTTCAGGACCCGTGCCCCCGCCTTCACGCAGCGGTCCGCCAGCGGGATATCCGCGGTGATGGCGATATCCCCCGGCCCGACATGCTCCGCAATCCAGTCATCGGCGACATCGAGCCCGTCGGCGACCACCACCTGCCGGACCAGCGGACTGCGCGACGGCCGCATGCCGCTGTTCGACACCAGATGGACGGTCAGCCCGTGCCGCTCCGCGACGCGGACCACCTCGTCCTTGACCGGGCAGGCATCGCCATCGACATAAATCGCCATCGACACCCCGCGCCCCTCGATCAGCCCCGTGTTTCGGTCCCGACTTCGGTCAGCAGATGTGCGATGGCCTCATAAGGCTGCGCCCCGACCACCCCTTGCCTGCCGGCCACGAAAGTCGGTACGCCAGTCACTCCGTACTGGTGCGATTTCGCCCAGTCGGCATCCACCGCCTGCTTGAAGCTGCGGGTTTTCAGGACCTCGCGCGCCGCTTCCACCGGCAGGCCGACCGCTTGCACGATATCCAGCAGCACTTCGGCATCCCCGATATTGCGGCGATCCACGAAATAGCCGCGATACAGCGCGTCATGCAGTTTTTCGCCGCCGGGCTGGGCATCCGCCCATTTGCCAAGCTCCTGCGCCAGCCGGCTGTTATAGGTATGCGAGCGCTCGCCATACGGCAGCCCCTCGGCGTCCATCAGCCCCTTCATCCGGTTGTAGCTGGCTTTCAGGTCCATGCCCCGGCCGGCGAACAGGTCTTCCAGCGACTTGCCTTCCTGCGGCGTATCGGGATGCAGCGGGAAATGCACCAGCTTCACCTCGATGTTGAAATTTTCCTTCAGCTTTTCAATACGGACCGTACTGAGATAGCACCAGGGTCAAACGTAGTCGGTGAAGACTTCCAGGATAACGGGATCTGCCATGTGGCGCTCCTTCGATTTACAGGGATATGGCCAGCTTCGGCCTTTTCCGGACAATGCCATGCGACAGGCAAGGCGACAAGGCGCTGGCACGAATAAGCAGGCAACAGCACCTTGCGCCGCTCCTGTCCCGCGGCATAGGCTGCGGGCGCATTTCCGGAGTATTTGCATGTCATTCGGTCGCTTTCGCGAACCGCTGGCCCACTGGATCGGCCGGCGTTTCTTTTTTGGCTGGGCGATGCTGGGCGTCGCCGCGCTGGGCATCTTCGTCAGCGGCGCCGGGCAGTCGCACACGTTCAGCGTCTTCGTCGGCCCGATCGGGCGCGACCTCGGCCTGTCGGAAACCACCATCGCTTCCGCCTATGGCTCCGCCACTCTGGTCGCCGCCTTCTGCCTGCCGCTGATGGGGCGCCTGGTCGATCGCAACGGTGCGCGGCGGATGCTGCTGATCGTCACGCTATGCCTCGGCCTCGCCTGTTTCGCGTTTGGCGCGGCGGGCGGCATGATCTGGCTGGCATTCGGCTTTGCGGCGCTGCGCTTCCTCGGCCAGGGCTCGCTGATGATGATCTGCACCAACCTGGTCTCGCAATGGTTCGCCCGCAACCGCGGCTTCGCGATCAGCCTGATGACGCTGGGGTTTTCGGTGTCCATGGCGGCCCATCCGGCGCTGTCGCAATGGCTGATCGACCTGGCCGGCTGGCGGCAGGCCTGGATCTGGCTCGGCGTCACGACCTGGCTGCTGCTGCTGATCCCGGTCCTGTTCCTCGTGCTGGACCGGCCGTCGGATATCGGCCTGCTGCCCGACGGCGCGTCCAAACAGGTCGACTCCGGCGCCGCCGTCACCACCGCCGCGCGGGCGGCGCGGGAGGATGTCTCCCTCACCCTGCAACAGGCGCTGCGCAGCCCGGCCTTCTACATCGTTGCCGGCGGATTGTGCCTGCTGTCGATGATGGTGACGGCGCTGCATTTCTTCCAGGTGTCGATCTTCGCGACCCATGACCTGGACGCGACGGTCGCCTCGCGCGTCTTCGCCGTTTCCGCCATCACCATGGTCGCCACCATGCCGCTGATCGGCCGCCTGCTCGACCGGCTGCCGACCCATTACATGTTCGCCGCCGGGCTGGTCATCGTCGCCTGCGCCCTGACCGGCGCGACGCTGGTCGACGGGCTGATGACAGCGATCCTCTATGCGGTGGTCTTCGGCCTCGGCAACGCGTTCACGATCACGCTCTACGGCTATCTGTGGCCGCGCTATTTCGGCCTGAAATACCTGGGCAGCATCATGGGCGTCGGCCAGATGATCGGCGTGGTCGGCGCCTCCATCGGCCCCCTGCCGCTCGGCGTCGCCAATGACTGGCTGGGTGGTTACGACCCGATGCTGCTGGCCATGGCGACGGTTCCCGCCGCCTGGGCCGTCGTGGCGCTGTTCCTGAGAGAGCCGAAAGCGGAATAGCCGGTTACGGCTTGTCCGGATAGGGCCGCGGCATGCCGGGGCGGACGGGAATCTGGAAGGCGTTCAGCGTCATCGAGGCCATGACGTACAGCCCGGCGACACCGATCAGTTCGACCAGCTTC
>JAQCHR010000017.1 GCA_027619655.1 Pseudomonadota bacterium | reverse complement strand
GATCATACAGCATGTTGAATTCGACATAGCGACCGCGCCGGACGAGTTGATGCTGGCGTTCCGCATCGGTCCAGGCCTCGTTCATGTGGCGCCGCACGATCGGCGCGTAGGTTTCGATGAAGGCGCGCCCGACATCCTGGGTGAAGGCAAAATCGGCCTCCCAGTTGCCCGTGTTCAGCCGGTCGTAGAAGATACCGCCGACGCCGCGCGGTTCGTTGCGGTGCTTCAGGAAGAAATATTCATCGCACCATTCCTTGAATCGCGGGTAATAGGCCGCATCATGCCTGTCGCACGCGTCCCGCAAACCGGCATGGAACGCAGCAGTATCCGCGTCGTCGGGCACCATCGGCGTCAGGTCCGCGCCACCGCCGAACCAGCCTTCCGCCGTGACAATATGGCGCGTGTTCATGTGCACCGCCGGCACACGGGGCGAGCAAAGATGCGCCACCAGTGAAATGCCGGATGCCCAGAACTTCCCATCTTCCGCCGCGCCGGGAATTTCCTTGCGGAAGTCCTCCGAGAATGTCCCCGTCACGGTGGAGATATTGACGCCGACTTTCTCGAAAACCCGTCCCCGCATGACAGACATTTCGCCGCCGCCGCTCTGAATGCCGCCATTGTCATCCGCGTCGCGGTTCCAGGGGGTGCGCTCGAACCGGCCCGGCGCGGCAGGGCTGCCGGTCAACGCATCCTCGATTGCTTCGAATTCCGCGCAGATCCGATCGCGCAGTTCGGTAAACCAGTTGCTGGCCCTGTCCTTGTGTCGATCACTCATCGCCTGTTCCGTCTACTGTTTGCGGGCGCGGAAATCCGCCGGTTTGTCGCAGCGCCTCACCCAACACCATCGCCGCCGCCAGCGCAATATTCAACGACCGGGCCGCCGGCGCCATCGGTATCCGCAACCGCGCATCCGCGATTTCGTGAACCGGATCGGGGACACCGGCGCTTTCGCTACCCAATAATAACGTATCGTCCTGCCGAAAAGCGAAATCCGTATAGGCCGTTATCCCCTTCGTCGTCAGCAGGACCAGTCGTCCCCGGCTGGCGATATTATATGCGTCCCAGGAGGCATGGCGCACCATCGTGACGCCATCGAGGTAGTCCATGCCCGCGCGCCGCAGCCGGGCGCTGGACCAGACAAAGCCGCAGGGTTCGATGATGTCCGCGGCAATGCCCGTACAGGCGGCGAGCCGCAGGATCGTCCCGGTGTTTTGCGGAATATCGGGCTGAAAAAGGGCAATCCGCATTGTGGCTCCACCATCGCCCGGGTTGGCCGGCCCGTATATCCGGGACAGCAACGCGGTATTTGCACAATAAGGACGGTCCCGCTGCGGGCGCAATCCATCGGGAAATGCCGCAAACTCGGCGTTCCCGCCTTTTCATTCACCCCGAATCGCATTATACGAAACGGGGTTGGTGGGTCACGCGCGCGTTTCAGGTGTTGTTAACGACTTCGCAAGGATACTCTGCGACCTACTGTCGCGGATTGTGCGCGGGGGGTGCGTTATTTTTGCTTCGCGCCGCGAGATGGTTATGATGACCGCGTTTTGGCAGATAGATCGTTCCGGTTGATCGGGGCGATGTATGATTGAGGGGGAAGGCATGGCGGATACTGCGGCGACGTCGGGTGATGACGGCATTGAACGACGCGATTTTCTCGTGCTTGCGGCAGGTGCAATGGGCGTGGTCGGCGCAGCGAGTTTCGTATGGCCACTGATCGATTCGATGAACCCCTCCGCGGAGGTGCTGGCGCTGTCCACCGTCGAGGTGAACCTGGAGCCGATTGAGGCCGGGCAGGCGATTACGATCGTCTGGCAGGGCAAGCCGGTTTTCGTGCGGCACCGGACCGAAAAGGAAATCAAGGAAGCGGCAGAGGTCGTGGTCTCCGACCTGCGCGACCCGGAACCTGATTCGGCGCGCGCGGAAAAGCCGGACTGGCTGGTCATGATCGGGTTGTGCACTCATCTCGGCTGCATCCCGCTGGGGCAGAAATCAACCGATCCGCAAGGGGAATTCGGCGGCTGGTTCTGCCCCTGTCACGGATCGCATTACGACACTGCCGGTCGAATTCGCAAGGGTCCGGCCCCTCGGAACCTGCCGGTTCCGCCGTATTCGTTCGTCAGTGACACAACAATCCGTATCGGGTAGGGGGAGTCGATGAGTTCCGATTCACAGTGGAAGAACCCGGTGATCCGTTGGGTCGACGATCGCCTGCCGATCTTCACATACATGGACCACGAGTATCAGCAGTTTCCGATGCCGAAGAACCTGAACTATTTCTGGAACTTCGGCGCGCTGGCGTCGATCGTTCTGGTGGTCATGGTTGTGACCGGCATCATTCTGGCCATGCAGTACACGCCGCATGTCGATCATGCTTTCGAAAGCCTGGAGCGCATCCGTCGCGACGTGAATTACGGCTGGTTGCTGCAGTACATTCACATGAACGGCGCATCGATGTTCTTCATCGTTGTCTACATCCACATGTTCCGTAGCCTGTACTATGGTTCCTACAAGGCGCCGCGCGAATTGCTGTGGATGCTGGGTGTGGTCATCCTGTTGCTGATTATGGCGACGGCGTTCATGGGCTACGTGCTGCCCTGGGGCCAGATGAGTTACTGGGGCGCCACAGTCATCACCAACCTGTTTTCGGCCATTCCCGTCGTCGGCGACTGGATCGTGACGCTGCTCTGGGGCGGTTTCTCGGTCGATAATGCGACGCTGAACCGGTTCTTTTCGCTGCATTACCTGCTGCCGTTCGTCCTGTTCGCGGTCGTCGGCCTGCATGTGGTGGCGCTGCATATCTCCAAGTCGAACAATCCCGACGGGATCGAGATGAAGGGACCGCAGGATTCCTTGCCGTTCCATCCGTATTTCACGGCCAAGGATTCGGTCGGTGTCGGTGTCTTCCTGCTGTTCTTTGCCTTCTTCGTATTCTATGCGCCGAACTTCTTCGGTGAGCCGGATAACTACATCGAAGCAAACCCGCTGCAGACGCCGCCACATATCGTGCCGGAATGGTATTTCCTGCCCTTCTACGCGATCCTGCGGTCGATCGACTTTGATGTGCTTTTCATCCCCGCGAAGCTGATGGGCGTGCTGATGATGTTCGGATCGATTCTGATCCTGTTCATTCTGCCCTGGCTGGATACGGCGAAGGTTCGCAGTGCAAAGTACCGACCGATCTACAAATTCGTGTTCTGGGTCTTCGTCATTGACTGTGTGGCGCTGGGATGGTGCGGCGCGCAGCCGGCGGAAGGTATAGCGCTGGTCATCAGCAAGGTGTCGACTTTCTACTATTTCTTCCATTTCCTGATTGTGATGCCGGTGCTCGGCAAGATCGAAACACCTTTGCCGGTGCCCACCAGTATCAGTCAGGCTGTCACCGGAGGCGGTGGCGGTGGCGGTGGCGCAGCAGGCTCTAAAGCCGCCAAGATGGAGAAGTCGTAATGCGGAAGGCGATTATTACCCTGATCTCGGCTGTGGCGTTCGGTGCTGCCGGCCAGGCCATGGCAGCCGGTGGCGTTGAAATTCCGAAGCGGGACTGGTCCTTTGAAGGGGTGTTCGGCACCTATGATCGGGCCTCGGCACAGCGTGGGTTGCAGGTATACAAGGAAGTCTGCGCTGGCTGTCATAGTCTAAATTACCTTTATTATCGTAACCTGATGGATCTCGGGTATAGCGAGGCGGCGGTCAAGGCGTTCGCCGCCGAGCACGAGGCCCAGGACGGTCCGAATGACGAGGGCGAGATGTTCATGCGTCCCGCGCTGCCGTCGGATCGGGTGGTCAAGCCGTTTCCGAATGCGCAGGCCGCCCGTGCGAGCAATGGCGGGGCTCTGCCGCCTGACCTGACACTGATTGCGGAAGCGCGTGTCGGCGGGCCAAACTATATCAATGCGTTATTGACCGGTTATACCGACCCGCCCGCTGATGTCGAGGTTTCGGACGGCATGCACTACAACGCCTATTTCGCGGGCCATCAGATCGCTATGGCTGCACCGCTCTTTGAAGGCGCTGTACAATATTCGGATGGCACCAAGGCGACGGTCGAACAAATGGCTGCGGATGTCACGACGTTCCTGACCTGGGCGTCGGAACCCAATATGGAAGAACGAAAGGCGATGGGCTTCAATGTAATGTTGTTCCTGGTCGTTTTCTGCGGCCTGCTGATTGCCGTGAAACGGAAAGTCTGGTCGAACGTTCACTAACGCCCGTACATCGCAAGACAATAAAAGGGCCGCGAAGCAATTTGCGGCCCTTTTTTATTGCCGCCCCTGATCAGCGGCGGCGGTATAGCAGAGGGGGGGAATCCGATCCAAGAGGAGAGGGTCACATGGCGTGACCTGAGGGAGTGAACCGGATTCCCCGGCCGGAAGGGCAGAAAGTGTGGCTAGCACCTTCGGCTATGCGCCCATGCCGGTTTCTTGGCTAATGTTCATGGTGTTGTCCGTTGCAGGCTCCTTTCGTCAATTCGATTGTCCAGTGACTGTATCAACTGAATTATGCGAATGCAAGTGATTATCATTTACGAATGAAAATTAAATCCACGCGGCCTGCGTCGATAAACGGCGGCGTCGGCGCTACGGCCCATTATCCTGAAACAAGACTGCCGCGAACCCGGGAGAGGCCGGTACGCATTGCATTGCAGTATCGGGTCTGCCTTGGGATAAGGTAGCGTTGGGCGACAACGATCTAAGGAGCAAGCGCATGAAACTGGGGCTGATCCCGGCGGAATTCAGCGGCCGGTATACCATCGATATGGCACTGGTCCGCGAAGCGGAAGACCTTGGATTCGATTCGGCGTGGACGTCGGAATCATGGGGCAACGATGCGGTGACGCCCGCATCCTGGATGCTGGCGCAGACGACGCGGCTCAAGGTCGGAACGGCGATCATGCAGATGCCGTCGCGGACGCCGGCCATGGCGGCGATGACCGCGATGACACTGCATGACCTGTCCGGCGGCCGGTTCGTCCTGGGCATCGGGCCTTCCGGCCCGCAGGTCATCGAAGGCTGGCACGGCGTCCCGTTCGGCAAGCCGATCACCCGCACCCGCGAATACATCGATATCGTCCGCGCCATTCTTGCGCGCGAAGCGCCGCTCGACCATGACGGCGCACATTACCAGATACCCTACCGGGGCGCGGGCGCGACCGGGCTGGGCAAACCGTTGCGCAGCATCATGCACGGCGATCCGTCGTTGAAAATCTACACGGCGGCAATTACCCCCGCCGGCTTGCGCGTTGCGGCGGAGAAGGCTGATGGCGTGTTTCCCATCTTCATGGATCCGGAAAAATTCGATATCCTGGAACAACCCCTGAACGAAGGATTCGCGGCTGCGGGTAACGGAAAGTCGCTCGCCAGTTTCGACCTGGCGCCCTTCGTCGCCATCCAGGTTGGCGCCGACCTGGAGGCCTGCCGTTTGCCGATCAAGCAGAATATGGCGCTGTATATCGGCGGCATGGGCGCGCGCGACAAAAATTTCTATAACGACTATGCGAAGATGCTGGGATACGAGGCCGCCGCTGTGGAGATACAGGACCTGTTCCTGGCCGGAAAACGGGCAGAAGCGGTCGCCGCCGTACCTGACGCCCTTGTCGATGCGGTGGCGCTTGTCGGGCCGAAAGAACGAATCGTCGAACGACTGTCCGTCTGGAAAAGCGCGGCAGCCAAAGGGCATGTATCAACCCTGGTTGCGCACCGCCCGTCTCGCGAGGCAATGCGTATCCTCGCGGAGGCGGTGCTGTAATCCGGATTCGGGGCAGCCATAAGAATCCGCCGCCTTGATCCAGCACAACTGTAATCGCCACTAAAGATAGCGAATACATTGAATTGCTCGCAAAAAGATTGACCCGTCGCCGAAAAGCCGGACGATGGTATAATCGCGGGCTGGAAATCCGGCCGACCACAATTCCGGTTTCCTGATCCTGTGCAGCATGTCGAAGTGCCATTCGAGGTTGAAACGCATTCCTATCGCTGGATGGTCCTGGGTGGCGTCTGGCTGCTGTACTTCAGCTTCGGACTGATTGCCGCCGGTATGGCGCCGATCGTGCAACCGATCAGCGCCGATCTTGGCCTCGATTATGCCGAAATGGGCCTCATCATGGGCGCTTGGCCGCTCCTCTATATTGCCTCGGCAATACCCTGCGGCGCGCTGCTGGACAGAATAGGCCCTGGCCGGGCGTTACTGATCGGAATCGCCTTTATTGCGGTTTCGGGCGCATTGCGCGGCGCTGCAACCGGAGAATTCAGTCTTTTCGTCGCCGTCGCCATATTTGGCATGGGGGGTCCTTTGATTTCCGTCGGCGCGCCAAAACTGGTGAGCCTCTGGTTTGCTTCGCAGGAGCGCGGGCTGGCAATGGGAATCTACATGACCGGGGCGAGCCTTGGCGCGGTGTCCGCCGTGGCGCTGACCAATAGCGTGTTCCTGCCGCTGATGGATGGCGACTGGCGCGCCGTCATGTTCTGTTATGCGGGTTTTGCCATTGCCTGCGGTGCAATGTGGTTCCTGATCAATCTGAACCTGACCTGTCGTGTGGTGGAATGCCGGGGCGAAACAGCGGTCCGCGCGACATCGTTTGAATACGTGACCGCCCTTTTACGCCTGCCGTCGCTGCGCCTTGTCCTTGCCCTGGGGATGGGAATCTTTTTCTTCAATCAGGCGCTGGGAAACTGGTTGCCGGAAATCCTGCGCAGCCGCGGGATGGCGTCTGCGGATGCCGGGTTTTGGGCAGCTATTCCAACAGCCATCGGAATCCTTGCCGCCCTCACAATTCCGCGGTTCGCCAGCAAAACCCGGCGAATTCCGGTTCTGGCGCTGGTTTTCCTGTCGGCCGCAGGGGCTACATTGCTGCTCCGCGCCGATCCCGGCCCCATGCTGCTGGCCGGCTTGATATGTCAGGGCATTGCCCGCGGCGCGATGACGACAACCACCATGCTACTGCTTATCGAGCTTCCGGGAATCGACAGCAAGAAAACGGGTGTCGCGGGCGGCATGTTCTTTTCCGCGGCCGAAATCGGGGGCGTGCTTGGGCCCGCGACAATTGGCTACGTTTCCCACGCGACGGGTGGCTTCGATGTGCCCTTGGCCTTCCTGACAGCCGATGCCATGGTAATGCTGGTGTTATTGTGGCTGTTGACGGGATCAATGCGCCGGTCGGAACAGCGGGCATAAATGCGGCGCCCCGGGCAGGGGATCCGGGGGAGGGGTTGCCCGGGGCACCATTGACGGTTGCCAGCCTATTACACAATCAAATGGGGTCTCTCATGCGCCGTGCAAAGAGGGCGCCTGAAAATACATACAATTTAATATTGTAGTCAGCCCCGTGGCGGGTTCAGCCGTGCCGTTTCCGCCATCAGCGTCACCGCCGCATCCTGTTTGGTGCGCACCGTCAAGCCGGTCGCCTCGCATTCATCCCAGGCCTTGTAGCGCTGCCGGATACGTGACGGCGGCCCGACCAGCGCCTTGGCGTCGACCCATTCATCGGGCACGGCGTCAGCGGCTTCCTGTTTGCGGCCGGCAAGATACAGTTCCTGGATCCGGTCGGCGGCGTCCGCGTAACCCCGGCGGATCATCATTTCCTTGTGGAAATTCTTGTCCTTGTGCCCCATCCCGCCGATATACAGCGCCTCGCGCGGTTTCAGCCGGTCCAGTGCCGCCTGCACATCCTCGTCGATTTCCACATGCACCGATGCCTGGATTTCAAAATTGTGGAAGCCCTTGCCGTTTCCGGCCCGTTCAAACCCCTGCTCCAGCCATCCCTTGTATTCATGGAAGGTGCCGGGCGCATATCCCAGCGGAATCCAGCCGTCGGCAATTTCGCCGGTCAGGCGTACGGTCGCCTCATTGCCCGACCCGATATAGATCGGAATATCCGGGTTCATATGCAGGATCGATTGCAGCGGCTTGCCCACGCCCAGCGCGCCTTCGCCGGTATAGGGCAGCTTGAGTTGCTTGCCGTCATGGGTGACGGGCGCCTCACGGCGGAAAACCTGGCGCATGATCGCGACGTAATCCTTCAGCCAGTAATACGGCCGGCCCCAGGGCTGCCCGTACCATCCTTCGACAATCTGCGGGCCGGAAACGCCCAGCCCGGCGATAAATCGCCCGCCGCCCGCCATGGCGTCGATGGTGCCCGCGCTCATCGCCGCATTTGCGGGAGTCCGCGCCGAAACCTGCATGATGGCGGTGCCCAGCTTGATGCGGGACGTCACCGCCGCCAGATAGGCCAACGGCGTTACCGCATCTGACCCGTAAGCCTCTGCTGTCCAGACCGAGTCATAGCCCAGCCGTTCGGCAAGCTGCACCCGTTCGACCGGCAGTTCCATGGTGGGGCCGGAATATCCGACGGAAAGACCGAGTTTCATTCGAACGTTCCTCGCGTCAGCTGCTTTTGAGCCAGTCCGAGGACTGCGCCTTGTAGTCTGCCGCGCGGGTAACCTGATCCATCAGTTCCTTGCCGGCAACGCCCTTGAGATCCTTCGGCGGGACGCCGTCGCGCAGCGCCTTCAGTGTGTTGTAGACCGCCTGAACCCCGGCCATGATCGGCATATGGCCCTGCAGGGCAATACGCACGCCGCGCGCGCCCAGATATTCCTTGTCGCTCAGCGCATCGTTGATGCTGCCGAGGAAGATCGGAATATTCAGTGCTTCGGAAATCGCATCCAGCTGATCGCGGGTGTTGACGCCGGTGAAAAACACGGCATCGACGCCCGCCGCCTCATAGGCCTTGCCCCGGGCAATGGCATCTTCCAGCCCGGTGATCGAAACGGCGCTGGTCCGCCCGGCGATAACCAGACTCGGGTCCTGCCGCCCCGCAAGCGCCGCCTTCATCTTGCCGACGCCTTCGTCGATGGAAATCATTGTCTGGCCGGTTGCGCCATAGGGTGTGGGCAGGACCGTATCCTCGATGGTCATCCCGGCGACGCCGGCGGTCTCCAGCTCCTCGACCGTGCGTTTCACGCTCAGCGCATTGCCGTAGCCGTGGTCGGCATCGACCATCAGCGACAGATTCCCGGCGCGGTTGACCCGGTAGGCCTGGGCCGCGAATTCGGTCAGGGTGAGGACGATCAGGTCGGGCGCGCCAAGGACAGACAGCGAACCGGTGGAACCGGCGAGCATGCCGACTTCGAAGCCCAGGTCCTCCGCGATCCGTGCGGACATGGCGTCATATACTGACCCCGGATGCACGCATTTGTCGCCATTGATCAGTTTGCGGAATCGTTCGCGTCTGTCGGTCCAGTTCATCGTGTCGGCCTCTCTTTTCCTTGTTGCACACGCATCGCCATTCGTACCGGCGATCCCATTTGGGCAGCACGTTATCACCCGAATTCGGCGCAAACCAGTGCCGGTCTGCATCGGCCCGGATGGCACTTGCCGCTACCCCGCCGCATCCATTACGGTTGCGCCGCGGCGGATGGTTCTGTCCGGTTGCGCCAGTCGTAATACAAGGGGGCTGCAGGATGCGTTGTGAAGTCGTCGCGATCGGAACGGAATTGCTGCTGGGTCAGATCGTCGACACCAATTCGTCGTGGATCGGTGAACAGCTGGCCCTGGCGGGGATCGACTCACTTTACCAGACCAAGGTCGGCGACAATTTCGATCGCATGGTGTCTACAATCCGTCACGCGCTGGAACGCAGCGATGCGGTGATCTGCTGCGGCGGGCTGGGCCCGACCCAGGATGACATCACGCGCGAGGTCATCGCCCATATCATGGGGGTGCCGCTGGAACGCGACGAAACCATCGTCCAGAAGATCCGCGACTATTTCGAAGGCCGCGGGCGTCCGATGGCGGAAAACAACAAACGGCAGGCGGATATCCCGGTTGGTGCGTCGATCATCGCCCAGATGCCCGGCACGGCCCCGGGGCTCGTCGCGCCGGTCGGCAACAAGGTTATCTACGCGACCCCGGGCGTGCCGCGCGAAATGCATGAAATGATGCTGGGCACAATCCTGCCGGACCTGCAGCGCCGGTCCGGGCTGGCCTCGGTGATCCGCAGCCGCGTCATCCGCACCTGGGGCAACAGCGAATCCGGCCTTGCCGAAGTTCTCGCCGACCGGATCACGGAACTGGACGCCATCGGCAACCCGACGCTGGCGTTCCAGGCCAGCGGCATCGAAGGCATCAAGGTTCGCATTACCGCCAAGACGGGCGATGAGGCGACGGCACAGAAAATACTAAACGAGGAAGAAGCGCGGATCCGCGCATTGCTGGGCGATATCATCTTCGGGCTCGACGAAGAATCGATGGAAACCGTCGTGCTCAAACGGTTGCGGGCGCGGGGGATGACCCTGGCCGCGGCGGAGGCGATTACCGGCGGTGTCCTCGCTGAGCGGATGAGCACACTGGACCCGGCCATGGCCGTCTTCCGCGGCGCCATGATATCCGCCCGGTTCGACGATACGGCCGCATACGGTAAATCCGGTGCCGACCGCGCCGGGAAATCGGCGCGCTTCGCCCGCGAGGAATTCGGCACCGACATCGGTATTGCCGTCAACCTGGCGCAGGATGGGGAAGGCGAGCGACTGAACACCGCCTTCCTGCATATCTCGACGAAGGACCATGAATACGGCATGGCGACGACGTTGCCCGGGGACCGCTACCGGCTGCGCACCTTCGGGGTCATTGAACTGCTGAACTACCTGCGCAAGACCCTCGACGCCCAGTAGGTATCAGGCAGGAGTTACCAGCCCAGATTACTGCGGATTTTCGCGAACTGTTCGAGTTGCCTTTCGCCGTCACCGGCAAAGCGCAGCACGAAATGCTCGACGCCCGCATCGGCGTAGCCGGCCAGCCATTCCGCCGCCCCCGCCGCCGAGCCGGCATAGATCGCCGACCGGCGTTTCATGGCCTCCGGCGGGCGGTTGTAATATTGCTCGAAGAAATGATCGATTCGTTCGACAGCGCGGGATTCATTCTCGTCCAATGTTATCGTTACATAACAGGCGCCGGTGACGTCCGCCGGGTTGCGCCCGGCGTCCTTCGCAAATCCCTGAACCTTGCCGAAATCGGCGCCCCAGCCTTCGGCGGTCGGCGTGGACGGAAACCAGCCGTCGAATTCGCCGCCGGCGCGCTTCATTGCGGCCTCGACAGAACCACCGATCCAGATCGGAGGACCGCCCGGACGCGACGGGGTCGGGGCAAGGACACCCTGCTTGATCGGCCAGCGACCGTCCCAGTCGACCGGCTCGCCGGTCCAGAGCGCCCGGCACAGGCGCAACCCTTCCAGCATCGTGCCGACGCGCTTTTCGAACGGGACGCTCGCGGCGGCGAATTCCGCACGGATATTCGGCACGTCCGTGGCGATGCCGACGCCGAGGATCAACCGGCCTTCGGATATCTGGTCGACCGTGGCGACCTGATGCGCCAGCATGACCGGGTTGCGCAGCGCCGGCAGCAGCACCGCCGTGCCCAGTTCGACATGCTTCGTCCGCGCGGCGACGCCGGCCAGCAGCGAGATCGGTTCATGCCGGGGGCGCGCCAGCACCGAATCGCCGACCCAGATGGAATCATAGCCCAGGTCTTCGGCCTTTTCGGCGGCGGTCAGCATGGGCGCAACCTCCGGCCGGCCCTCCATGATCCGTTCGCGGGTTGGCAGCAGGTAGCCGAGCTTCGGAGCCATGGTGCATTCCTTGTACTGGTTTCGGTGGCAACATTCTTGCCGGGCGGCTCTGTCCGGTCCAGACGTTTTCGCGGCTAATCCTGTTTTGCAGCAGCGAGGCCAATACCGGCCGCGACGAAGAAGCCGCCGCTCAACCGGTTGCGCAGCCGGCCGAACCGCAGCATCGCCGGACGCAGCATGCCCGCGAAAGCAGCCCAGACAGCATCGCCCAGGCCAAGGACTGCAAGGAAGATCAGCGCCATCACGGCAAGCCCGGTTGCAGGGTCGCCCTGGGCGGAGACGAATTGCGGCAGGAAGGCCGCATTGAATAACAGCGTCTTCGGGTTGACGGCCGCCAGCACCATGCCGTGTCCGAAGGCCCGTGCCGCGGGTTCACCCTGTGCGCGGACCCCGGAAAGGTCGTCCGTGGGCGCGCGCCAGGCCTGAATGCCAAGCCAGATCAGGTAGATGACGCCGGCCCAGCGGATCCAGTGCAGGACACCTGCTGCCGCTTCGACCAGCATCGCAAGCCCGAAGACGACGAAAAGCAGTTGCAGCCCGACCCCGGCCGTCGTACCCGCAACCGTGACGAGCCCATATCGCGTGCCGTGGCGCAGGCTGTTGGCGACGATCAGCGCGACGTTTGGCCCCGGGATCATCACCAGCACCAGCGTCGCGAGGATGAGCGCAATATGGCTTTCCATGGGAACCGTATCAGCTGTCTTTACCGGTCGCGAAGGCAAACCCTTCGTCGGCCCAGCCGGTCATGCCGCCGATCATTTCCTTGACGGGCCGGCCCAGCCGCGCGAGCCGAACCGCCGCCTTGTTGGCGCCGTTGCAGTGTGGCCCGGCGCAGTAGACGACAAACAACGTTTCCGCCGGCCATTCCGCCATCCGGCGTTCGGTTATCTTGCCATGCGGCAGGTTGATGGCGCGGGGGATATGCGATGCCGCAAACAGGGCCGGGCTGCGGACATCCAGCAGGACGAAATCCGCGGCATTGCGCGACAGGCTGTCATGCACGTCCCAGCAATCGGTTTCAAAGGCGAGCCGCGCCTCGAAATACCGAAGCGCGTCGGCTGCGGGGGCGGCCGGGATCATCGATACAGGACTGGTCATGAAGGTCTCCTGCACTGCAGTTTATTTTGCATTTCAGGATGGCAACAATTGGTCCCGGTGTCGACAGTTCCAAGCCGCCTCGACCTCCCGGAAAACTCAGTCGCCCGGCGGCAGCGGGATGAAAATCGAATGCCGCATTTGGCCGGTCACGGATTTGGACAGATGTCCCTTGCCCGTGATGTCCTCGACCAGGATTATTTCGCCGGCGCCGATTTCCCGCGCCTCGCCGTCGCTCGCGGTGATCTGCACCCCGGCATCCAGGTTGACGATGTATTGCCGCCAGGGGGCCGGGTGCCAGTCGAGGTCATAGTCGCCCGGCGTCTCGCGGAAAATAACGCATTCCACCGGTATCCGGTCCGAAAGGCGGCTTGTGCCCCGCTTTGACGTCCATTCGACCTCGATATCCCGAAAATGCGACTCGCCGTTTTCGTCCGCGTAGAGATTGTGAATGCGCATGCTGCCCCTCCCAAAGACCGTTTCGTTGTTGCCGTGACGTTAGCAGGCGTGTTCAGGCTTGCCTATCTACTGCCCGCAAGATGCGCCGAAAACCGGGCCGCCCGGTCGAGATTCACCGCGTTGTGCGGTATGCGCCGTTCGGCTACCGCGCGGACCTGTCGCACGGTTTCCATTGCCTGCGATTCCGCCGCCGCGGGGGTTTGCCCACCGATATGCGGCGTGGCGGTGACATTCGGCAGGGCGGCAAGGCGCGGCGACGGCTTCTGGTCGTCGGCGCGCCCGACATCCATCGCGGCGCCGCGCAGGGTGCCGCTCGTCAGCGCGCACTCCAGCGCCGCTTCATCGACCAGATTGCCGCGCGAAATATTGATGAAATAGGCCCCCTGCTTCATCGCTGCGAAGGCGGCGTCGCCGATCAGGTTTTCGGTTTCGGTATTCGCGACGGCAAGGCAGATCGTGAAATCCGACGCGCCCAGCAGTTCCGGAAGCGCGACCTGCCGGAAGGCGGGGTTGGCGACTTTCTTGTAGGGATCGTTGACCAGCACATTCATACCGAGGAAACCCAGCACATCCGCAAGCCGCTGGCCGATTTCGCCGTAACCGATGATGCCGGCCGTGCCACCGGAAAGCTGCATGCCCATGCTGGCGGGCGGTGTCTCGCCCCGGTGATAGGCATTCGCATAGGCGCTGACCGCCCGCCCCTGGTCGATCATGAGCCCGAGGGTCAGTTCGACGACCGCATCCACGAAGCCCGGGCTGGCATTGGTGACGAGCACGCCGTTGCGCGATGCGGCATCGACGTCGATGTTCCGGATATCCACTGCACAGCGATGCGCGGCGATCAGGCCGGGGCAGGCATCGAAAAACGCGGCCTCCGCCGGAGTGTTCCGGTCCAGCACCACGGCATCGCAGCCCTGCGCAAGCTCGATCAGTTTCGGCGTGTCCAGCACATGCCCGGTTTCGTTCAATCGGACATCAGCCGATTCCTTCACGCCGAACAGGGCCCTTTCGCCATAGAAATTTTCCAGCATGAAGGGGTCGTGCGTTAGCAGGACGCGGATCATCCGCCGGCAACTCCCTGCGTGTTGACGTAGACGGCATACAGCGACTGGCTGGCCGCCATGAACAGCCGGTTGCGGTCCCGCCCGCCGAAGCAGACATTGGCGCAGCGTTCCGGCAGGGCGATGCGGCCGATCTTCGCGCCGTCGGGCGCATAGATTTGCACGCCGTCCAGCGCCGCGCTGCCCATCCCCCAGCCGCACCAAAGATTGCCATCGATATCGCAGCGCATGCCGTCCGGCGTGCCGCCCGGTCCGGCATCGATATGCACCCGCTTGTTGGACAGCGTCCGGCCATCCGGCCCGACATCATAGGCAAGGATCTTGCGGATCGGTTCGCCGCGCGATTCGACGATGTACAGGATCGATTCATCGGGGGAAAAGCACAGCCCGTTCGGGCCCAGCACGTCGTCGGTCACGACAAGGGCCTGTCCCGTTTCAGAGTCGAGCCGGTAGACCGCCTGTTTGTTTTCCGATTCTGCCTTGTGCCCTTCGTAATTGCCCAGGATGCCGAAAACGGGATCCGTGAACCAGACCGAGCCATCGGATTTTACCACCACGTCGTTGGGCGAATTCAGCGGCCTGCCCTGCCAGGAATCCATCAGCACGGTGATCGTGCCGTCATGTTCGGTGCGGACCACGCGGCGGCCGCCATGCTGGCAGGTGACCAGCCGGCCCTGCCGGTCGCGAGTGTTGCCGTTGGAAAAATCGGTCGGCCGGCGGAACACGCTGACCGCGCCGGTTTCCTCTTCCCATTTCAGGATGCGGTTGTTGGGAATGTCGCTCCACAGCAGGTAGCGGCCATCGCCAAACCAGACCGGGCCTTCCGACCAGCGGCATCCGGTATAGAGGCGTTCCACCGGCGCGCTGAAAATGGCGTATTCCCGGAAGCGTTCGTCCAGAATTTCGATCGCGGGGTCCGGGTAGCGGGGCAGGTCGCGCCAGCCGGCGCTGAGATTGAAGCCTGACATCATCCGCCTTCCACACCCTGTGTATTGACGTAGACCGAGTAGAGCGACCGGCTGGCCGCCATGAAAAGACGGTTGCGCTTCGCGCCGCCGAAACAGACATTGGCGCAGCGCTCCGGCAGCGAGATATGCCCGATGGGGTCGCCATCCGGCGCGAAGATGCGCACGCCGTCCTCGTCGGCATTGCCCATGCCCCAGCCGCACCACAGATTGCCGTCGATATCGCAGCGCATGCCGTCCGGCGTACCCGTGCCGGCATCGATGAAGTCCCGCTTGTTGGAAATCGATTTGCCGTCGCCGGACACGTCATAGGCGAGCAGCTTGCGGGTCGGCGTACCGCGCGATTCGACGACGTACAGGATGCTTTCGTCCGGCGAGAAGCACAGCCCGTTCGGTCCCGCAATGTCTTCTGCGAGTATGGTGACTTCGCCGGTCTGTCCGTCGATCCGGTAGATGCGTTCCGGCAGTTCCTGTTCGCCCTTGATCCCGGTGTAGTTGCCGAGGATGCCGAAGGGTGGATCCGTGAACCAGATCGACTCGTCGCGTTTCACCACCACGTCATTGGGCGAATTCAGCCGCTTGCCGTCATGGCTGTCCATCAGCACGGTGATCGAGCCGTCGAATTCGGTGCGGGTCACGCGGCGGCCGCTGTGTTCGCAGGTGATCAGCCGGCCCTGCCGGTCGCGGGTGTGGCCATTGGCGTGACCGGATGGCGCGCGGTAGACGCTGACATGCCCCGATTCTTCATCCCATTTCATGATCCGGTTATTGGGGATGTCGCTCCACAGCAGGTGGCGGGCATCGCCAAACCAGACCGGCCCTTCGAAAAACCGGCCACCCGTATGCAACCGTTCGACGGCGGCACTGAAGATTGTGTATTTCCGGAAGCGTTCGTCCAATACGGTGATGGCGGGATCGGGGTAGCGGGGGAATTCGCGCCAACCGGCGCTGAGGGGGGTATCTGACAGCATGTCGGTGGTTTCCCGGATTGATTGCAATGGCCGTGCGTAGCCTATGCCGCGGGGCGGCTGCGAGGCAAGTTAAGGTGTTCCGGCCGCCGGATACATCGTACAAACCGTTTACGGAACCAAATCAGGGGGGTGCCCGCAAATGCCGCGTCACATGCCGGACAAGGCCTACAAGAATGATCGGTTTCTGGACAGTCGGGACGGGCGCGTCATGCGCATCATGGCGGAATACCTGGAACCGCAAAAGCGCCTGCGCGAAGCCGGGATTGAGGACACGATCGTCTTCTTCGGATCGGCGCGGACGCTGCCGCAGGCGCTCGCGGCGGAACGGCTCGCTGCATTGAAGGCCGATAACAATGCAGACGCGGCGGCAATTGCAACGGCGGAGCGGGCGGTTGAAATGTCCCGTTATTACGAGGCCGCCCGCGAGATTTCGTACCGTCTGACCAAATGGGCGGCTGCCCTGTCCAGCAGCGAAGGAGCCTCCGGGCACCGGTTTTCAGTCGTGACCGGCGGCGGCCCGGGCATCATGGAAGCGGCCAACCGGGGGGCGGCGGAGGCCGGCGGCAGCACCATCGGCATGAATATTTCGCTGCCCTTCGAGCAGTATCCCAACGAGTATATTTCCGAAGGCCTGGCGTTCGAATTCCACTACTTCTTCATGCGTAAGTTCTGGCTGGTCTATATAGCAAAGGCGGCGGTCGTGATGCCGGGCGGGTTCGGTACGCTGGACGAATTCATGGAAATCCTGACCCTGGTCCAGACCGGCAAGCTGCGCCGCAAACTGCCCCTGCTGCTGTTCGGGTCGGAATACTGGCGCAAGATCATGCAACTGGAAATGATGGCGGACTACGGCACGATCAATATCGAGGATCTGACCCTGTTTCATGTGACGGATTCGATTGATGAAGCCTGCGACTGGCTGCAAAACCAGCTTGCCGAATGGGCGGTCGGCCATCCGGGCGCCGGTCTGACCGACAAGGTCGAACACGTGGGCAAGCTCGGCTAGCGGATGATTGACCATTCTGGCCGGCCGGGTGCACTATTTCTGCAACTGATAATGGAAAACCGAACTGGGAGGGATAGGTGATGGTTACGGACACGCTGAATTTCACCACGCAGGACTTCGAGTATGTGCGCCATGGCGACCGCGGGCTGGCGTTGCGGCTGTACCGGCCGACGGGACCGGGGCCGTTCCCCGTGGTGATCGACCTGCATGGTGGCGCCTGGACCAATGGCGACCTTTCAGAATGCAGGGATCGCGACGAGGTGCTCGCCAATGCGGGGCTCGCCGTCGCAGGGCTGGATTTCCGCCAAGCGTCCGACGGCTACCCGACTTCCTCGGCGGATGTCAACGCCGCCATCCGCTGGCTGAAAGGCCGCGCTGGCGCGTTGAAACTCGATGCGGGCCGCGTCGGCATCACGGGGCAGTCCAGCGGCGGGCATCTGGCGATGCTGGCGGCGATGCGGCCGGCGGACCCGCGCTATACGGCGATTGACGTCGGCGCCGCGGGCGTGGATGCGCGAGTGCAATGTGTCGGCATGACCTGGCCCGTGATCAACCCGATTTCGCGTTACAACCATGCAAAGCGGCAACGCGCCGGCGCCAATCCGGCGGGCTGGGTTGGCGATATCCCGGAACGGCACGACGCCTATTGGGGGTCGGAAGCCAATATGATCGAGGGCAATCCGATGCTGGCGCTGGAACGGGGCGAGAAGGTCGAAACACCACCGGCGATCTGGATCCAGGGACGGCCCGATCCGGTCCATGATTACCGCGATCCTGACTCGCCGCTCGACCTCAACGAACCGGAACGGTTCGCGGCCAATTACCGCAAGGCTGGCGGGGCGATCGAGGTGCTGTATATCGAGCAGGCGACACGGTCCTCCAACACGTCATCGGACCCGCTGGCGGCGTTCTTCCGCAAACACCTGCTCTAAACTTCGTCGCCCGGAAGGGTGAGGTTCGCGTTGCGGGCATAGATCTTGGCGACGGCCGAATCGTCCTCGCGCCCGAATCCCGCCCCGCTGGCGGCAACGAACTGTTGCAGGGCGGCGGCGGTCAGGGGGGCGGAAAATTTAGCCGCGTGGGCGACATTGCCGACGATGCCCAGGTCCTTCACGAAGATATCGACCGCCGAATGCGGCGTGTAGTCGCCGGCCACGATATGGGGTACCCGGTTCTCGAACATCCAGGATGTACCGGCGCATTTCGAGATCACCTCCAGCACGGTCGCGGGCGCGATCCCCTGCGACATGCCGAAGGTCACGGCTTCCGCCGCCGCCGCGATGTGAATTCCGGCAAGCATCTGGTTGACGACCTTCAGGGCGGAACCGGTGCCGGCGTCGTCGCCAAGGCGGAAGAGCGTTTCGGTGATGGCGTCCAGGGCGGGCGCGGCGCGATCGAACGCCCCTGGCGCGCCGGACGCCATCATCGACAGCCGGCCTTCGGATGCGCGGACCGAACCGCCGCTCATCGGCGCGTCAAGATAATCGATGCCCATGGCCGCCAGTCGCGCCGACATGGCACGGGCAAATTCCGGTGCAACGGTTGCGCAGGAAACGAAGACGGCGCCATCCATCATCCGGTCGGCAATGCCCTCCGCGCCGAACAGCACGTCTTCGGTCTGAGCCGCATTGACGACCACGCAGAGGACCGCATCCGCCTGGGCGACAGCGTCGTTCCGGGATCCCGGCTGGGCGCCTTTCGCGCGCAGCGAGGTTTCCCGTGTTGGATCGACATCGAATCCCCAGACTCGTAACCCGGCATTCAGGAGCGATTCAGCGATGCCATACCCCATCGACCCAAGGCCGATGACGACACTGCAGTAGTCTGATTGCGCGCGGACATTCATGTGGTAATTCCTGTTCCCTGGATTTCGTAGCGGTCGGGTCTGGGGCGTATCATACCAGAACCCCCGCTTTGTGCAGCCTACGCTGAGATGCGGCTCGTGCTCACCGGAATGCCGGCGCCGGAATTCTTTACATTATTATGACGCGAGATGGCGCGTGCTTAGTCCTATGATAA
>JAQCHR010000468.1 GCA_027619655.1 Pseudomonadota bacterium | reverse complement strand
GGAAAGTTCCCTGGAGTTGTTTTCTGTGAATCGACTTGCCGCCCTCGCTTTCAGTTTTCTGCTGGCCGCCTGCGCCTCCATCGGCGATGTCACGCCGCCGAGCATCCAGTTGTCGAACATGCGGCTGGTTTCGGCGGGGCTGCTGTCGCAGGAACTGATGCTGCAGATTCGCATCGGCAATCCGAACGATTTCGATATCCCGCTGAAGGGGTTGTCCTTCACGCTGGACGTCAACGGCGAATCCTTCGCGGAGGGGCTGAGCAACGAGAGTGTCACGGTGCCGAGGCTCGGTTACGCGACCCTGTCGGTAGCGGGCAGCACCAGTACGCTCAACCTGTTCCGGCAACTGATGGCGCTCGGCAACAGCGACAGGATCGCTTATCGCCTGCATGGCAAGGCCTATGTGGATGGCGTGGCGGGCCGTACGCCCTATCCCTTCGACCGCAAGGGCGAACTGACCCTGCCCGTGCCGACACCGCGGCAGGAATACCCCGATACCGAACGGACCTTCGTGCCGTCGCTGTGAACCGGAACATTCGAATTTGGCAAGCGGGCTGGCACTTTAGGACGTTTCCGTTCTATAAAACGGACTGACGTATTCCCCGCTCCCGAAAGGTGCCTCCCATGCGCAATCTCGACCTCCCCGGCCGGTCCCCCGCCCATGCCACGAACGGCATGGCGGCGACGTCGAATTACCTCTCGACCATGACGGCGGTCCGGGTGCTGCAGGAGGGCGGCAATGCGATGGACGCGGCGGTGGCGGCCGTCGCCGTGCAATGCGTCGTGGAGCCAGGCTCGACCGGTATCGGTGGCGACTGCTTCATGCTGATGTCGAAGGGCGGCAGCGCCGATATCAAGGCCTTCAACGGTTCCGGCCGCGCCCCGGCGGCGGCGACGGCGGACTGGTATGTCGAGCGCGGCATAAAGAAAGTCGACCGCTATACCCCCCATGCGGTGACCGTGCCCGGCGCGGTGGACGCCTGGTCGCAACTGCTGCGCGACCACGGCACGAAGGGGCTGGACGAGTTGCTGCAGCCGGCGATCAATTACGCCCGCAACGGCTATCCGGTGCATTCGCGCGCCTCGGTCGACTGGGAAGACGGCATCACGACCCTGAGCCATAACCCGAATGCGAAGCGCGTCATGCTGCCGGGCGGCAAGCCGCCGAAGGTCGGCACGCTGCATTACCAGCCGGAACTGGCCGACACGCTGGAACTGATCGCGAAGCAGGGGCGTGACGCGTTCTATACCGGCGCCGTGGCGGAGGACATCGTCGGCCACCTGCGGGAACTGGGCGGGCTGCACACGCTGGAGGATTTTGCGACGGCGAAGGGCGAGTATGTCGACCCGGTGAAGACGAATTACCGCGGCTACGACGTCTATGAATGTCCGCCGAACGGACAGGGGATCATCGCGCTGGAAATGCTCAACATCCTGTCCGGATACGACCTGTCGTCGATGGACCCGGTTTCGGTCGAACGCTACCACCTGCTGACCGAAGCCTCGCGGCTGGCGCTGCGCGACCGCGACGACGTGGTCGCCGACCCGGCAATGGCGCAGGTGCCGGCGGACTGGCTGCTGTCGATGGAGCATGCGGCGGAACTTCGCGGTCGCATCGCCAATGACCGCGCCATGATCCCGCCGCCGCCGGCCAAGGCGCGGGCGCATGCGGATACGGTGTATCTGTGCGTGGTGGACAAGGACCGCAACGCGGTCAGCTTCATCAACTCGCTGTTCAGCGGCTATGGCAGCGGCATCATGAGCCCGACTACAGGGGTGATGCTGCAGAACCGGGGCCAGGGCTTCATCATCGAACCGGGACATCCCAACTGCATCGCGCCGCGCAAGCGCCCGATGCACACGATCATCCCCGGCATGATGGTCAAGGACGGCCGCGCGGTGATGCCGTTCGGCGTGATGGGCGGGCAGTATCAGGCGGTCGGTCATGCGCAATTGCTGACCAACCTGATCGATTTCGGCCTCGACATCCAGGAAGCCATCGACCTGCCGCGCGTCTTCGCCAATCCGGGGCAGGAGGTGGAAGTGGAAAGCGGCGTGCCGCAGGCGGTCTGCGACGGGCTGAAGGCGCTGGGCCACACGCTGACCGCCCCGCCGAAACCGCATGGCGGCGGGCAGGCGATCATGATCGACTGGGACGAAGGCGTCCTGACCGGCGGCTCCGACCCGCGCAAGGATGGCGCGGCGTTCGGTTACTGATCCGTCGGGGCCCGTCTGTCGCCGCTTAGGGTAGCGGATAGCGGTTGATGCCGCTGAGCACCATGCGCGTCCGCACGAACATCCGGAAATTGCCGACAACGTTGGGATGAAAGGCGGAACCGCGCAGGCAGGTTTCCTCCAGCGTTGAATTGGGCGTCAATCCGTCCTGGTTGGCGAAGGTCGAACAGGGCCCCACCCGGATGCCCGCCGCCGGGTCGGTCGGTATCAGGAACCCTGTGGCGGTACAGGACAGGCCAAAGGACCGGGGCTGCGAGGCCAGAGTCGCGTGTACCGCCAGGAATTCCGGGTCCATGTTGATGAACACCACGCGGCCGACGCCGTCGCCCGTTGTGTTCAAGCCGACGATGGAGGATAGCAGCGCCGTTCGCGACAGCGCCCGGAACAGTTCGGACCGGGCGACAACGCCATTGAACGAAAATCCGAACAGCCCCATCGTCGCCAGGACGGGATCGGCCTGCAGCACAGCCTCGGTAGTGCCGGGCGGCGCGAAGAAGGTGCAGCCCGTCCGGTCGAAAGACGTGTCCGGCGAGACCAGGAAGTGATATCCCATATAAGCGATCGTGGCGTTCGGCAGGAAGTCGCGCAAATCGCGCAGGCTGTTGTTGAGGTTGCAGTTTGTGGTGATCCGGTTCACGAGCGTCGCGGTGTCGTTGAGTCCGTCTTGGCCCAGCAGCATGGCGTAGGGGCTGACATCATTGATGCAGCCGGTCATGAAGACGAAATCGTATCGCGGCCCCGCATCGCGGTCGAAATCGATCAGGTCATTCGCATTGACGCCGGTCGGCAGGAGTTCATCGCCGCAGAAGAAGGCGGGTACAGCAACCGTGCCCAATGCGGCGCTGTCTGTGCGGCAGCGGTCTACCGCGAGTGTCTTGATCTGGCACTGAATCGTCGGGCTGCGCCGGGGCACCTC
>JAQCHR010000467.1 GCA_027619655.1 Pseudomonadota bacterium | reverse complement strand
TATGCGAATGAACCACCTCGTCCGTGTCCAGCACCTGTCGGGGATGGGCAATCACGAGCGTGAAGTCGCCCATGCCACGGACACCGATGTATTTTCGGAAACAGGCCTGCTCGTCATCGTCGGGACGAAGCCATTTGGCGCCGCCGGAAAGTTCCCTGAAGTTGCCGTTATAGATCAGGTCTTCGTCGATACCTTCGCGCGCAAACGCTGCGACAATGCTGTCGGATACGGATGAACCAAGATGATTGACGGTGCAGTTTATCGCCAGTTGCCGCGGGTCGTAATTCCATTTTCGGGGAAAGACACGAAGCAAGTGATGGAGGACTGAAATGCATAAGGTGAACCCGCCTCGTGGTGGCCCGACGACAACGGGCTTGAAGGGGCGCTGGGTGACAGGGAGCACTTCACTCGCCTCCGGGCACGAGAAAATAAGTACAACAATGTCAAACTAGCCGATTCACCTGTTGTGTACACCTTTCTCTACAGGCGAAATATGGCGGCCGATCCGGCCTGTCAGACCCGGGCAATCTTGACGAGCGGCGTTTCACGTTCCGCCGGCGCATGATCCCAAAGGTCGGCGAGCAGATCTGATTTCAGGCCTGCGGCTGCCGGGTCATCCCAGAGATTCTCCCACTGGTGCGGGTCGCGCTTCAGGTCATAAAGCTCGCCTTCGGTACCCTGATAATAACCCGTGCGACCGTACTGCGTGCAGATATAACCGTCACGGCAAAGCGTGGTCATGCTGATCGCGTTGTCGGCCGGTTCGTCATCCCATGTGACGATTGCCCGTTCATGGGCACTGCCGGGCGCCGTCGGCAGGGCTGATCCCTGGAACGCCGGGTCTATCCTGATTCCGCCGATTTCCGCGAAGGTCGGCGCCAGATCGACATGGCCGACCGGTTCGTTGACTTCCGCCGGCTGCACGCCGGCTGACAGCGCCGGCCGCCAGATCAGCGGCGCCCGCATCAATGCGTCGGTATGGAACGCCCCCTTGAACAACATGCCGAAATCGCCCTGCATTTCGCCATGATCCGTCGTGAACACCACATCGGTATCGTTGTCCCAGCCCCGCGCGGCAATACGGTTCATGACCCGTCCGAGCGCCTCGTCGATCAGTTCATTCTCGACATGGATGACCGCGTTGACTTCCCGGATCTGGTCCGGTGTCAGATCAGCGCCGACAAAGGTCGGCGGCGCCGCAAAACTGAAACGGGCCCTGCCTTCATACCAGTCGAGCCAGTGCCGGGGTTTGCGCGCGAGAATTTCCGCGCATTGTTCCGGGCTGCCCGGATAGGCTTCCGGCAGATCGAGATCGCGCCAGTTCACGCGACCGAGTTCGCTTTGCGGCGGATCCCAGGGATGATGCGGGTCGGGGAAACTCATCCACAGGAACCAGTCGGCGTCCGCGTCCAGGGATTCCAGCCAGTCGATGGCGCGATCCGCAACCCAGTCGGTGTGATAGATTTCACGCGGAATCGGGTTGAACCAGATCTGCGGCGCATTCGTATCGCCCCCGCCGCGCGCGCTCGGCGCGTTGTTCTTGTCGATATACTCAAAGAAACCGTTGACGGCGTCGGGATGATTGTCCGCCAGCCATTTCGGGTAGTGATACAGGCAGCGACCCGCCCGCCCCGTATGCGCCGCCAGTTCCATTCTGTCGAAACCGCGATGCGGACCGGTCTGGCCCAGGCGGGCGGCGTAGTTTTCGAAATAATCCTGGTTGGGCGCCGAAGAAGGCTCGAAATGCGCCTTGCCGATCAAAGCGGTCTTGTAGCCGGCCTGATCACGCAGTTGCGCCGCAATGTTCGGGCCGTCAATCGGCAGCGGAATACCGTTCATCGTTACGCCATGCGTGCGCGGGTACTGGCCGCTCAGCATCGTCGAGCGCGACGGCATGCACACGGTATTCTGGTTATAGGCCCGCCGGTAATTGATACCCTCCCGCGCCAGTTGGTCGATCACCGGCGTGCGCGCGACTTTTCCGCCGTTACAGCCGATGCTGTCGTAGCGCTGCTGGTCGGTCGTCACGAAGAGAATCTTGCGGCCCATTCACTCAACTCCGTTATTCTTCCACGGGGTCAACCAATGAAAGTCGCACGCACTGTTCATTCCCCGGCGTAATGCCACGCTTCCGGCGAATACCCCGGTTATGCGGCTAGGTTGCCGCGGCATCATGCCAATGACGGTTCAGGTCTTGTAGTCCGGCTCGTCGCGGTCCAGCACCCGTTTCAGCGCCTCGAAATGCACGGGAGCCGTGTCCGTATTGGAGCCGGCGAACTGGTCGATCGTCGCCTGCACCACCTCCGGCGGCAGCCGTTTCAGCGGCAGGCCGGTTGAGCGCGCCAGCACCTGCGCCTGACAGGCGCGTTCCAGGTAATACAGCCAGTCATAGGTTCGTGCGACGGTCGAACCCGCAACCGTCACCCCGTGTGCGCCCATGAACATGACACGGTTATTGCCCATCTTTTTCGCGATACGGTCGCCTTCGGCGGTATCCAGCGCGAGGCCGTTATATTCCTCGTCATAGACAGTATGATTCATGAACCGGATCGCCCCCTGCTCCACCGGCTCAATCCGGCCGCCTTCCACCAGGGTCAGCGCCGTCGCATAGGGCATGTGCGTATGCATCACGCAGGTCGCATGCGGGCATAGCTTGTGAATGCGGCTGTGGATGAAAAAGGCGGTCGCCTCCACCTCGGCATCGCCTTCGATCACCTCGCCATCATAATGCGCCAGCACAATGCTGGACGCCGTTATTTCCGACCAGTGCAGGCCATACGGGTTGATCAGGAACTGGTCGTCGCCGACCGCGAGGCTGAAATGGTTGCAGATGCCTTCGTGCAAGCCATGGCGAACCGCCCAGCGGAACGCCGCCGCCATGTCGATTCGCGCCTGTTGCAGTTCTTCCGCGCTCAGTGTAGCCATTGCTGCGCCTTTCGGATGCCTGTTTGGTCTATGTTATAGTCCGGTAAAAATTGCTCCCGCAAGGGCAGCATAATCGTAAACCTGAAGCTTGGAGTAGCGTATTCATGATTCCCCGTTACAGCCGGCCCGATATGGTGGCCATCTGGGAACCCGACAGCAAATTCCGGATATGGCTGGAAATCGAGGCGCATGCCTGCAATGCGCAGGCTAAACTGGGGGTCGTTCCCGAA
>JAQCHR010000466.1 GCA_027619655.1 Pseudomonadota bacterium | reverse complement strand
ATCGGCACGACGGATAATTTCTGGTCGATGGGCGATACCGGCCCCTGCGGGCCCTGTTCGGAAATTTTCTACGACCACGGACCCCACATTCCCGGCGGGCCGCCGGGCAGCCCGGACGAGGACGGGGACAGGTTCATCGAAATCTGGAACCTGGTCTTCATGCAGTTCGAGCAGGTTTCCGCCGACAGCCGCCTTGTCCTGCCGCGACCCTCGGTCGATACGGGCATGGGGCTGGAGCGGATTACCGCCACCCTGCAGGGCACCAATGACAGCTACGCCATCGACCTGTTCCGCTCGATCATCGAGGTATCGGCACATCTGACGAACTCCGACCCCGACGGCAAAAGCGCCGTTTCGCACCGGGTCATTGCGGACCATCTGCGGTCTTCGTGTTTTCTGATTGCTGACGGCGTTTTGCCGTCCAATGAAGGGCGCGGCTATGTGCTGCGGCGGATCATGCGCCGCGCCATGCGCCATGTTCACCTGCTGGGCAGCCAGGAACCGCTGATGTGGCGGCTGGTGCCGACGCTGGTCAAGATGATGGGGCAGGCCTATCCCGAACTGGCGCGTGCACAGGCGCTGATCACCGAAACGCTTCGCCTGGAGGAAACCCGTTTCAACCGGACCCTGGCGCGTGGCATCCGCCTGCTCGAAGACGAAACCGACAAGCTGGGCGGCGGCGCCACGCTGCAGGGCGATGTCGCGTTCCGCCTCTACGATACCTATGGATTTCCGCTCGACCTGACGCAGGATATCCTGCGCGGGCAGGGCAGACAGGTTGATCTGGCCGGCTTCAATGCCGCCATGGCCCGCCAGCGCGAAGAGGCCCGCAGGAGCTGGAGCGGCTCGGGCGAGGCCGCCACGGAAACGGGCTGGTTCGACCTGCGCGAAAAGCTGGGGGCGACGGAGTTCCTTGGCTATGCAACGGAACAGGCCGAAGGGGTTGTCACGGCGATCATTGTCGACGGCAAGAATGTGGATGCCGCCGCTACCGGCGACGAAGCGGCGGTGCTCGTCAACCAGACTCCCTTGTATGGCGAATCCGGCGGCCAGGCCGGGGATACCGGGCTGATGTTTACGGGCGATGGCGATGAATTCGTGGTGCGGGATACACAAAAGAAGGTCGATGATGTCATTGTCCATCTGGGAACGGTCCGCAAGGGCACGCTGCGCATCGGCGATGCGGTCGATCTGCATGTCGAGAGCGGCCGCCGCTCCCGGCTGCGCGCCAACCATTCGGTAACGCATCTTCTGCACGAAGCGCTGCGCCGCCAACTCGGCGACCATGTGACCCAGAAGGGTTCGCTTGTCGGTCCCGGCTATCTGCGGTTCGATTTCAGCCACCCGAAGCCCGTGGAGGATGACGAACTTACGGCGGTCGAAGCGGCGGTAAACGAGCGTATTATCGCCAATAGCGAGGTCACGACGCGGCTGATGACCCCGGATGATGCGGTCAAGGCGGGCGCGCTGGCGCTGTTCGGCGAAAAATACGGCGAAGAGGTGCGCGTGGTCGCCATGGGCGGCAATGCCCGCGAGATTTTTTCGGTCGAGCTTTGCGGCGGCACCCATGTCGGCCGTACCGGTGATATCGGATATTTTGTCATCACGAATGAATCCGCCGTGGCCGCGGGCGTACGGCGGATCGAGGCCATGACCGGGGCGGCGGCGGTCAAGTATGCGAAGGAACAATCCGCGCGGTTGCGCGAATCCGCGGCCGTCCTGAAATCGGCACCAGGCGACCTGGCGGAACGGATCGGCGCCCTGCTGGACGAGCGCCGGCGCATGGAGCGGGAATTGTCGGATCTGCGGCGCAAGCTGGCGATGGGCGGCGGCGCAGGGCCGGATAATGCGTCGGAGGTGAAACAGGTTGCCGGCATTTCCCTCGCGGCCCGGGTGCTGGCGGACGTGCCGGCCAAGGAACTGAAGCCGCTGGCGGATTCCCTGAAATCGCAGATCGGCAGCGGTGTCGTCGTGCTTGTTGCGGTTGCCGATGGCAAGGCGTCGATCGTGGTCGCCGTGACGGATGACCTTACCGGCCGGCTGAACGCGGTCGATCTGGTGCGGGTGGGTTCGGCGGCCCTTGGCGGCAAGGGGGGCGGCGGCCGCCCCGACATGGCGCAGGCGGGCGGGCCGAATGGCGCGGCTGCGGCGGACGCGATTGCCGCGATTGAGGCCGCGCTTGCGGGCCAGGGTTGATCGCGGGTATTTCGCCGCATAGTCTTCGTCACACATATTCACGGATTCACGGACAGCACAGGGTCAGCACATGCGTTTTGATAGCACCGACACATATATCGCCACAGAGGACCTGCGTGTCGCCGTGAATGCCGCGGCGGTGCTGGAACGGCCGCTCCTGATCAAGGGAGAGCCGGGGACCGGCAAGACGGTTCTGGCGCAGGAGGTCGCGCGTGCGCTCGATATGCCGCTGATCGAATGGCACGTCAAATCGACAACGACCGCGCAGCAGGGCCTGTATGAATACGATGCGGTGCGGCGCCTGCGCGACAGTCAGCTCGGCAATGACAGCGTGCACGACATTTCAAACTACATCATGCGCGGCAAGCTGTGGGAAGCGTTCACCAATGATACCAAACCGGTTCTGCTGATCGACGAGATCGACAAGGCGGATATCGAGTTCCCGAACGATCTGCTGCTGGAACTCGATCGCATGGAGTTCTTCGTTTACGAAACCCGTGAAACGGTGCGTGCGGCCAACCGCCCGATCGTGATCATCACGTCGAACAACGAAAAGGAACTGCCGGACGCGTTCCTGCGGCGCTGCTTCTTCCACTACATTTCATTTCCGGACCGGGAGACGATGCTCCGGATCGTGAACGTGCATTATCCCGATATACAGGGCGAACTGGTCCGCGAGGCGCTGAACCTGTTCTTTGACGTCCGGGAGGTTCCGGGACTGAAGAAACGGCCATCGACATCGGAGCTGCTCGACTGGATCAAGCTGCTGATGACGGAGGATATTCCGGCCGAAGTCCTGCGCAGCAAGGACCCCAGCAAACTGATCCCGCCGCTGTATGGCGCCCTGCTGAAGAACGAGCAGGATGTGCAGTTGTTCGAACGGCTGGCGTTCATGTCCCGGCGCGAACAGCGCGGCAACGACTGACGGGAGTCCGTTTGCGGCGGGAAGGGCGCGGCGCGCGTCAGAAACTGCCGCTCTTCGG
>JAQCHR010000465.1 GCA_027619655.1 Pseudomonadota bacterium | reverse complement strand
TCCTGACCCAGACAACCACCCTCATCAGATGCTGCTCAGTTGGGATTGAAATTAAACCGGACAGCAGTGCCCCCGATCCGGGATCCATCCCCCCGACCCGCCTCGGCCCGCCCGCAAGGGATGCGCCGTCGCATGGATCCCGGGTCAGAGCCCGGGATGACACGGCGCGGGGAGTCGGGGCTACCCAATCCGCCACGCCCGCCCGATTGCGGCCCCCTTGCCGCGGGGGTAGGCTCGCGCGGAAAGCGGCCATCACGGGAGCGTATGCAATGAAGATCGACGGACAATGCCATTGCGGGGCGATCGCCTACGAGGCGGAGGTCTACCCGGACTCCATCCGCATCTGCCACTGTACCGACTGCCAGCAGCTCAGCGGATCGCCCTTCCGCGCCAATGTCTCGGCGCCGGCGGAAACCTTCCGGCTGCTGCGCGGCAGTCCGAAGAGCTATATCAAGACGGCGGAAAGCGGCAACCAGCGCCGCCACATGTTCTGCGGCGATTGCGGCACGCCGATATCGTCCAGCGCGCCCGACAACCCGCCCGCCTATTCCCTGCGCGTCGGCTCGATTACCCAGCGCGCGCAACTGCGCCCGGTGGCGCAGATCTGGCATCGCTCTGCCCTGCGCTGGGTCGATTCGCTGTCCGCCATTCCCGCGAACGAGAAGGACTGACATGACCCAGGCCGCCTACGACCACCTGATCTACGACAAGGCCGGACCCCGCGTCACCATCACCCTGAACCGGCCGGAGAAGATCAACGCGCTGAACGAGGCGCTGACCCGGGAATTCGAGCGCGCCATGCTGGACGCCGAGGATGACGACGATATCAAGGTCCTGGTCCTGAAGGGCGCGGGGCGCGGCTTCTGTTCCGGCCATGACTACGGCAAGGAGCATTTCGTCCCCGGCGAGCGCGAGACAGGGGCCGATACCGAGGGCCACCGCATCGATTTCTCCAAGCGGCTGCGCGCCTATATGCGGGTCTGGGAAATCCCCAAGCCCGTGATCGCCCAGGTGCACGGGCCCTGCATCGCGGCGGGCACGATCCTGGCCGGGCTGGCCGATATCGTGGTGGTGGCGCATGACGCCAAGATCGGCCCGGTGGAGGCCGCGCCCGGCATGGTGCAGGGGCTGATCTGGGGTTCCTGGCTGCCGCTGGTCGGGCTGCGCAAGACCAAGGACTTCGCCTTCCTGCACGGCACCATGAACGGGATCGAGGCGGCGGAATGCGGCTGGGCGACGAAATCGGTCCCGGCGGCGGAGCTGGCGGACCTGGTCGACGACATGGCGGCGGAAATCGCCCGCGTGCCGCTGGAAATCCTGATGATGAAGAAGCGCGCCATCAACCGCAGCGCCAACCAGATGGGCTTCCGCGAGATGATGGAAATCAACTTCGAGATGAGCCTCGCCGGCCATTTCAGCAACACGCGCGAGGAATGGACCGCGAAGCTGGAAAAGGACGGTTTCAAGCCGGTGATGGCGGAATGGAAGGCGGGAACGGTCTATGACCGCAACCGGAACCGGTAAGGGTCACAGGCTGAACAGTTTGCCGTAACCCTGGATATCGGCGCGGATGCCGGCCAGTTGCAGGCAGCGCCACAGGCTCGCCTGGTTCGCCGACAGCACCGGCCGTTTCAGCGCCGCCTCCAGCGCGTCCAGGATCGCGACGCAGCGGAACCCCGTCCCGGCGATCAGCACGCCATCGGCTTCGGCCGGGCAGGCGGCGGCGATCTGCGCGTGGAGCGGTTCGACTTCCTGCGCGAAGCCCATACCGCGCGGATACATCTCGCCCGGCGGCACGTCGCGCCAGTCCGGGCCGGGGTCGTAGCGCAGGCTGCCGGCGGGCGCGAAGCCGTGATCCTCGTAATAGCGGGCCCCCGCCGCCAGTGTCGCGTCGTTGAACCAGGGCGGCATGACCAGGAAGGGCCGCTGCACGCCCGAGGCGCGCAGTGCCGCCATCGTATCCAGCCCGTTCGTGGTGACGGTCTGATCCGGGCCGAGGATGGCGGATAGATTCTTCACCACCGCCGCGTCCCAGCCCTTGCCGCCAACGAAGCTGCTGGAGCTGTGGCCGAGCACCACGGCGGACAGGCGCATGGACGCGAACTGCCGCGCGCCCCGGACCAGATCCTCGGCGGGGTCGACATCCGCCCGGCCCTCCCGCCAGCGCGCCCAGGGCGCGGCGGCGGAAACGCGGGCGGCGTGCACCGAGACATTGGCCGGGAGCATGGCCCACCATTCGGCTTCCGGCACCGCCTCGCTGCCGACGATGAACATGCCGAACCGCGCCCGGCTGCCCCAGTTGTCGTTCTCCAGCATCGGCTTCCCCTGCCCTCCCGTCACCCGGCGGCGCGTTCCGCCGCGCGCCAGCCCAGCGTTTCGCCCGCGTGGAACGGCACGATACAGACATCGCCCTCGCCGGTCACTTCCCCGGGCACGGTGAGCGCCTCCCGGCGCAGGGTGATGGTGCCTTCGTTCAGCGGCAGGCCATAGAAGCGCGGCCCGAATTCCGAGGCGAAGCCCTCCAGCCGGTCGAGCGCGCCTTCCTCCTCGAAGGTCAGCGCGTAGCTTTCCAGCGCGGCCGGGGCGCAGAAGATGCCGGCGCAGCCGCAGGCGCTTTCCTTGTCGTGCTTCGGGTGCGGCGCGGAATCGGTGCCAAGGAAGAATTTCGGATCGCCCGACACCGCCGCCGCGCGCAGCGCATTGCGGTGATGGCGGCGCTTGGCCACCGGCAGGCAATAGGCATGCGGCCGCATCCCGCCCGCGAACAGGTCGTTGCGGTCGATCCGCAGGTGATGCGGCGTGATCGTCGCCGCGACGCTCGGCCCGGCGGCCCGGACGAACTGCACCGCCTCCGCCGTGGTGATATGCTCCAGCACCACCTTCAGCCCGGGGAAATCGCGCAGCAGCGGCGCCAGCACCTTGTCCAGGAACACCGCCTCGCGGTCGAAGATGTCGATGTCCGGCCCGGTCGCCTCGCCATGGATCAGCAGCGGCATGCCGATCGCCTGCATGCGGTCCAGCACCGGATGGATCTTGCGCACATCGGTCACGCCGAAGGCCGAATTGGTGGTCGCCCCCGCCGGGTACAGCTTGCAGGCGTTGAAGACCCCGCGCGCATAGCCGCCGCCGACCTCATCGGGGTCGATCTGGTCGGTCAGGTAGGCGGTCATCAGAGGCGTGAAACGGCGG
>JAQCHR010000464.1 GCA_027619655.1 Pseudomonadota bacterium | reverse complement strand
CGGTCCGTTCGTGCTGCAGCAGGAACTTGGCATAGGTCCAGCCCTTGTTCTCCTCGCCGATCCTATCGGCAACCGGCACCTTCACATCGGTCAGGTGGACCATGTTGATTTCCCGGCCGCCATCGATGGTGACGATCGGCTTTACCTCGATTCCCGGCTGCGCCATGTCGATCAGCAGGAAGGAAATGCCCTCCTGTTTCTTCCCCTCGGTACTGGTGCGCACCAGGCAGAACATTTTCGTCGCCCATTGCGCCAGCGTGGTCCAGGTCTTGGTGCCGTTGACGACGTAATGGTCGCCGTCGCGTACCGCCCGGATCTGCAGCGATGCCAGGTCCGAGCCCGCGCCCGGCTCCGAATAGCCCTGGCACCACCAGTCGTCGTTGTTCAGGATGCGCGGCAGGTAATGGCGCTTCTGCGCCTCGGACCCGAAGGTATAGATGACGGGGCCGACAAACTTGGTGCCGAACGGAATCACCCCGGGCGCGCCTGCCCGGCCGCATTCCTCGTCGAATATATAGCGCTGCACCGCCGACCAGCCGGTGCCGCCATGTTCCACCGGCCAGCCCGGCGCGATCCAGCCCTTCGCCGACAGGATGTTCTGCCAGCGCTGGTGGTCATCGCGTTCCAGCCGCAGGCCGCGCGTCACCTTTTCACGAATGTCCTGTGGCAGGTTCGCCGCGAGAAAGGCCCGAACGTCGTTCTGGAAGTCGCGATATTCGCCCGAAAACGCCAGATCCATGCCCGCTACCCATATCCCCTGTGCCGACCCCGTCCCGGATGGCGCCTGATACGCCCGGGTAGCCAAGTATGACCATTGCGCCCGGCTAATCAACACCCGGATCGGCAGGTCCGCCAGCGCCTGAAACGGCTGCAGCCGCGACCCGGAAATGGGCGCGGCTGCAGCGTGATTTGCCTGTGAAACCCGGAAACGGTCAGGCGGTCCGGGTCTGGCCCCGCAGGCTCTGGAACAGCCGGAACAGCGGCGGACCGACCCAGATTGCGATGGTCAGGACACCCAGCGTGGCGGAAATCGGCCGGTCGAAGAAAATCATCGGATCGCCCCGCCCCTTGGCCAGCGAGTTGAAGAAGTTCTCCTCCACCATGCGGCCCAGCACGATGCCGAGAATGGCCGGCGCGATGGGAATGCCGTTCTCCTCCATGAAATAGCCGAGCAGCCCGAGCACCAGCATGACCGTAACGCCCAGAAGCGAGGTATTGATCGCGAAGGAGCCGACGATGCAGAACAGCAGGATAACCGGTACCAGCACTTCGCGCGGCAGGGTGATGATGTGCCGCGAAATCCGGATCGCCGCCCAGCCCATGGGGATCATCAGCAGGTTGGCCAGGAAGAAGATGATGAACAGCGCATAGAGCAGATCGCCCGCATGCATGAAAATGGTCGGACCCGGCGTCATGCCCTTCATGAACAGCACGCCGATGACGATGGCCGTGATCGCATCGCCCGGAATGCCGAACACCAGCGCGGGCACCCAGGCCCCGCCCAGCCCGGCATTGTTGGACGATGTCGATTCACAAAGACCTTCGGGATGACCGGTGCCGAATTTTTCCGGCGTCTTGGAGAATTTCTTGGCGAAGGCCATTGAAATCCAGGCCGCCATCCCGGCGCCCGCTCCCGGCAGCGCGCCGACGAGCACACCGGTGGTCCAGCCGCGCATCATGTTGATCTTGTAGCGCCAGAGGATCGGCATCAGCCCGGCAAAGATGGAACCAAGGCCGGAAAGTTCGGCCCGCTTGTAAACTTTAATGGTCGAGGCATTCCGGATCAGTTCGGACACCGCGAACATGCCGATCATGGCGGGAATCAGCGAAATGCCGGCCGCCAGTTCCGGGTTGCCGAAGGAGAAGCGGGGATAGCCGCTCATGATGTCCTCGCCCGACGTCGCGATCAGCAGGCCAATCAGCAGGGATACGACGCCCTTCACCGGCGATCCCGTCGTCACCAGTGCGGCGCAGCTGAGGCCGAGGCAGGCAAGCCAGAAATATTCGAGACTTGTGAAGTTCAGCGCGAATTCGGCCAGGATCGGTGCGGATACCGCCAGCACGAGGCTGCCGACCAGCCCGCCAATTGCCGAACATATGACGGCAATCCCGAGCGCGCGCTCCGGATGACCGGCGCGGGTCATGGCATAGGCTTCATCCGTATAGGCGGCGGATGACGGCGTTCCGGGAATCCGCAACAGGGCGGCCGGAATATCGCCGGCGAAGATCGCCATGGCGCTGCAGGATATGACCGCGCCGATCGCCGGCACCGCATCCATGAAGAAGGTAATGGGGATGAGCAGCGCCGTCGCCATGGTCGCGGTCAACCCGGGGATCGCACCGACGAACAACCCGAAGATCGCCGCGCAGAATACAACCATCAGGACATACGGATCGAATACCAGCCCGAGGGCAATGACAAAATTTTCCACGGTTCATTTCTCCCTATCTAGCGAACTTGCCGGTTCAGGAACCGAATACGACGGTTTCCAGGAGCCCCCACGGCAATTGCACCAGCAGGAAGTCGACAAAAACGAAATGCATCCCAAGCGTCGTCGCGACGGCAAGCAGCACCGCATGCAACGGCTTGAGGCCGAAGCGCAGCCCCAGCACCAGGAGGATGATCAGCCCGGTGATAATGAAGCCGAGAAAATCCGATAGCAGAATGTAGAACAGGATGGCGCCGGGAACGAGAAACACCGTGAATACCGTGCCGGACTGCCGCCACCATTCATCGAGCAGGACCCATGCCTGCCCGCCGGCGCGCTCCTTGATTCCCGAGAAAATCAGCGATACGCCGCAGAGCGCGAGGCACACACAGATCGTCTGCGGCCAGAATCCCGCGCTGAACTGCATTCCCGTCAGTTGCGGGAATGTCGTCGAATAGGCGAAAACCGCAATAGCAATAATCAGTAAAATGAGTCCGGTAATCGCATCGTTTACGCGCACAAAGTCTCTCCCCCAAGAGTATTGCCGGTTAACCTGTTTTGTCAGCCGGCCCATAATTTATTGGCTTTAGCGCCCCCCTGGCTGTTATCGGCGGCGGCGGTTTTGACCAGATATCGGCAGAATTCCCGCCCTGTTGCCGGGGCGCGCTCTCCCATTGCGTTTATTAAACGGACTTTCCTCCGCAGCGTCAATGCAAGGGCGGGCGGTCCGCCCCACCGAGGGGCAATCGCGCGCGAGGGGCGC
>JAQCHR010000463.1 GCA_027619655.1 Pseudomonadota bacterium | reverse complement strand
AGACCGGCACCGGCAAAACCGCATCCTTCACCCTCCCCATGATCGAGATACTGGCGCAGGGACGCGCCCGGGCCCGGATGCCGCGCTCGCTGATCCTGGAGCCAACGCGCGAACTGGCGGCGCATATTTGCGTACGCTTCGAAACCTACGGCAAGTATCACAAGCTGACGATGGCGCTGCTGATTGGCGGGGTCTCCTTCGACGAGCAGAACAAGTTGCTGGACCGGGGAGTCGATGTCCTGATCGCGACGCCGGGCCGCCTGCTGGACCACGCCGAACGCGGCAAGATCCTGCTGCGCGACGTCAAGACCCTGGTGATCGACGAAGCCGACCGCATGCTCGATATGGGCTTCATGCCCGATGTCGAGAAAATTGTCGGTTTGTTGCCCACGATCCGCCAGACGCTGTTCTTCTCGGCGACGATGCCGGACGAAATCCGGCGGCTTTCCAAGAAATTCCTGATGAATCCGAAGGAAGTTTCCGTCGATCCGCCGGCCAGCGCCGCGCAGACGGTGAAACAGTCGATCATCAAATGCCAGGCAAAGGACAAGCGGGATGTCCTGCGCAGCCTGATCAAATCGGAAGGGGCGGAAAGCGCCATCATCTTCTGCAACCGCAAGCGCGATATCGGTGTCTTGCAGCGGTCGCTGGAACGGCACGGCCTGAATGCCGGCGCCCTGCATGGCGATATGGACCAGTTCAGCCGCACCAAGACGCTGGCTCAGTTCAAAGCCGGCGAAATCACCTTTCTGGTATGTTCCGACGTCGCGGCCCGGGGCCTCGACATTCCCTCCATGGGGCATGTGTTCAATTTCGACGTCCCTACCCATGCGGAAGATTACATTCACCGGATCGGCCGCACGGGACGCGCCGGCCGGTCCGGCCGCGCCATCACGCTGGCGACGCGCGAGGACAGCCGCTATCTCGATGCGATCCACAAGATGCTGGGCAAGCCGATTCCCGTGATGGAGCTCTCCGGCAAGGTTGAGGCGGAACCGAAAGCCGACGCGGCTGACGCGGAAGAAAGCGTTCTGGAAGCCGTGGAAGCGCCGGAAACGCTGGAATCGCCGGAAGTCATCGTCGAGGCGAAACAGGACGCCGAATTGCCGCCGGCCGGCCAGCGAAGCCGGTCGCCGCGCCGGCGCTCCGCGCGCTCGACCCGCGAAAACGCCCCTGCGCCACGATCACGGCAGGGCCATGGCGGTGATTTCGGCGATTCGATGCCTGACGACAACAATCAGCCCTTCGGCAAGGGCGACCATGTCCCGGCCTTCCTGCTGCGCGAGCCGCCCCGCTAACGCCAATCGCGATTAATCTGAGTCACATGGCTGTTGGATCGCCGCGGGCGCATCCAACAGCCATGATCTGATCTAGCGGCGCTTTTCCACCAGAATGCCTTTTTCGGCCAATCCGGCGATTTCGTCTTCGCTGTAGCCGAACTCCGCCAGGACTTCGCGTCCATGCTGGCTGAATTTCGGCGGCGTTGAGCGGATCGATCCCGGCGTGCGCGAAAACTTGATGGGAATACCGGTATTCCGGTACCAGTCAAGCTTGGCGTCCATGCCGCGATGCTGGGTATGCGGATGGTTCAGCATCTGTTCGGTATTCAGGACCGGCCCGGCGGGAACACCCGCCGCCATCAGCGTATTGCAGACTTCCTCGCCGTCGCGTTCAGCAAAGATGACTTCCATCGCCTCGCGGAATGCTTCCTTGTTATTGATCCGGTCGGCGTTGTTGGCGAACCGCGGGTCGGTCGCCAGTTCCGGGTGGCCCAGCGCCTCGGCAAATTTCTGAAACGCCCGATTGTTGCCGCAGCCAACGAAGATATCGACCGTCTTGGTCGAGAACTTGTCATAGGGGCTGAGATTCGGATGGGCGTTCCCTGTCGATTGCGGCACCTTGCCCGAGAGCACGTAATTGATGACATAGGGATGCATCAGCGCAACGGCGCTGTCATACAGGGTCATGTCGATATACTGGCCCTTGCCGGACGATTCACGCTCCAGCAGCGCCATCAGGATGCCGATTGCCGCATACAGCCCGGTTCCCATATCGACCATCGGGATCCCGACGCGGGTCGGGCCCGCCTCGCTGCCGCCATTGACGCTGAACCAGCCGGCCATGGCCTGGATGATGGCGTCATATCCCGGCGCCCCGCCCATCGGGCCTTCGCCGCCATAACCGCTGACCCGCAGGTGAACGAGGCGCGGAAAGCGCTTGCTCAGATAGTCGTGATAGCCGATTCCCCATTTCTCCAGCGAACCCGGCTTGTAGTTTTCGACCAGGACATCGGCCCCTTCCAGCAGGCGCATCAGCACGTCGCGGCCTTCCGGCTTCGACAGGTCCAGCCCGATCGACCGCTTGTTGCGGTTCAGCCCGATGAAATAGGAGGCGTCGCCCTCATGGAACGGCGGTCCCCAATCGCGAACCTCGTCGCCCTGCGGCGGCTCCACCTTGATGACTTCCGCGCCATGGTCACCCAGAATCTGGGTGCAGTAGGGGCCGCCAAGGACGCGGGTCAGATCGACAATCCGTTTTCCGGCGAGAGCGCCGGTCGCTTTTTTCGTGTCACTCATTAAATTCACTCTTTCCGGTTCCTGCCAGACACGGCGATATCGCCGCCGCGGCGCAGCCGCGGTTTTCCTACAGGGCGCTTAACTGTTCATCATAGGTTTGCTGCGAAGATTTTCCTGTTGTTCCTTGTAACAGGGTCGCCGCCGCCGCGTCACCAATATCCTCGATGCTGCGGACGGCGGGCGGATATTTTGTAACCTGCCGTTTACTCTTCTGAAAGTTTCCCGCGGTAACAGTGTGTCCTGCATTATTACGCCGTCAAGCAACTGGAGTCAGGGTAATGGAATTCACAGGCGTCGGGTCCAAACCTGAAAATACGAAGCTGCGTTCTGAAATCCTGAACCTTTTCCAGTACATACAGCGCATGCGCGTCGAAATCGCGCATGTGACGGTCAAGGATGACGACCGTACCCCGTTCGAAACCGCGTCCGAACATCTGGACGCCATTGTCGAATCGACGGAAGTCGCTACCAACGGCATCCTGGAACAACTCGAAGGCATCGACAATCTCGTCGATGAAATTCGCGAAGCGGCGGGCGACGGGAACGTCTCCGACCTCTGCGACAGAATTGCCGAAAAAACCATGAACGCCATGGAATCATGCACATTTCAGGATATTACGGGG
>JAQCHR010000016.1 GCA_027619655.1 Pseudomonadota bacterium | reverse complement strand
GAACCGATCCTGAAACTGGCGGCGGGCGAAAGAACCGAGGCGATCCTGGTGCTGAACCGGGTCCCGGCGCGGTCGCGGCTGACGGCCGACATGCGGGAGGCGCTCAAGGCATTTCCGGCGGAGACCACAGTGGCCTTCCTGGGAAACCGGGTCGCCTTTGCGAGTAGCATCGGGACCGGCATGACGACGCTGGAAACGGAACCGGGCGGCAAGGCGTCGCAGGAAGTAAAGGCGCTGGCGAAGGAGTTGCTGGGTCGGCTGCCGTAATGCGGTTCAGGCGAATACCCGCGCCGAACCGCGCAGGCTGATATCGACCCCGTGATCCGCTGCAAACCGGGTCAGCGCGCTGCGCAGGCTGTGGTCGGGCAGATCGAGTGCGGCATCCAGTTCCGCGCGAAGCAGGGATGCATCGAGGCTGCGAATCATCATCCGGACGGCGCCAACCGAACCGGGCTGCATCGACAGCGACCGGTAGCCAAGCCCGATCAGCGCCATCGCATCCAGCGGATTGCCCGCCATTTCACCGCACAGGCTGAACGGCACCTTTGCCGCATTGCATTGCTGCGCGATTTCGCGGAGGACTTTCAGGAAGGCCGGCGCCAAAACGTCATAGCGGCCGCTCAGGCGCGGATTGCCGCGATCGCTGGCAAAGACAAACTGGGACAGGTCGTTGGAGCCGACCGACAGAAAATCGACCCGGTTCAGCAAGGCCTTCAGCTGAAACAGCAGGGCAGGCACTTCCAGCATCGTGCCGACGGCCAGCGATGCCGGCGCGGCTCCGCCAGTGGCTTCCACTTCGGTCATGACCGCAAGCAGAATGTCCTTTGCGGCGTCGAATTCGGATATCTCGGTGACCATGGGGAACATGACCCAAAGTGGCCGGCCATTTGCCGCCACGATTAACGCCCGTAGCTGGTCGCGCAACATCCTGGGCTGATCCAGCCCGATTCGCAGCGCGCGCCAGCCCAGGGCCGGGTTTTCCTCTTCTCCCATCGACGGCATGGCGGCCATCAGTTTGTCGCCGCCGATATCCAGTGTCCGGAAGGTTATGGGCCGCCCGGCTGCCTGATCGTATATGTCCCGGTAGAGGGCCAGTTGCGTTTCGAAATCCGGATAACGCGGGCGCATCATGAAGGGCAGTTCCGTCCGGTACAGACCGACCCCATCCGCGCCGCTATCGGCCAGATGCGCCAGGTCGAGCAGCAGCCCGGCATTGAAGTTGAGCGACACCAGTTTCCCATCACGTGTTTCCGCCGGCAGGTGCCTTGTATCGGCATAGGCGGCGCGGCGACTTTCCAGCAGGCTCATATTGCCCAGAAAGGTCGCCCGGAAATTGTCGTCAGGGCGCAGGAAGACTTCGCCATTGTCGCCGTCCATGGCGATGGTAACGCCCGGTTCTACGCGGTTCAGAATGCCGTCCACCTGCCCGACCAGCGGAATTTCCAGGGCGCGCGCGACGATGGTGACATGCGCGGTTTCAGACCCTTCCTCCAGCACCAGGCCGCACAGCCGCGACCGGTCATAGTCAAGCAGTTCCGCAGGACCCATATTGCGCGCCACCAGGATTATCTTTTCGGGAAGGGCATCGTCATTGCCGGCGCCGCCGCCGGAAAGGTGCTCGATCAGCCGATAGGCGAGGTTGGTGAGGTCCTGCAGCCGCTCCCTTATATACGGATCGGCCACCTGGTTCATCCGGGACCGGGTATCGTTCTGGATCTTGGCGACTGCGGCTTCGGCGGTCAGGCCGCTGCGAATGGCCTCACGGGTCCGGCCCAGCCAGCCGCGATCCTCCGCAATCATCCGGTAGGCGCGCAGGATATCGACATGGTCGCCCTCGGCGCCCCGGCCATAGCTTTCCAGCATGGTGTCGAGCGAGCGGTGCATCTGGCTGACTGCTGTTGCCAGCCGCTCCAGTTCCGCCACAGGGTCTTCGGCGACCATACGGTTGATCGAAATCTGCTTTTCATGCAATACGACCTGGCCCAGAGCCAGCCCCGGGGCCAGCTTCTGACCGGACAGCTGCAGCGCCGGGCCGCTCGGTCCCTGGCCGCCGGCGTTTGGCGCGCCGAACGTGCCGTCCGGATCGGCGACCAGTTCGGCCACGACCATCGCAACCGTTTCCAGCGCCTCGATTTCTTCATCGGTATAGGTGCGCGGCGATACATTCTGCACCGCCAGTACGCCCTGGACCCGGCCGCCACGCATGACGGGAACCCCCATCAGCGAGGTATAGGCTTCCTCGCCGGTTTCCGGGCGGTAGGCAAAGTCCGGATGCGACTGTGCATCCGCGAGCGAAAGGTGCCGGGCCTGGGCTGCGATAACACCGATCAACCCTTCGCCAAAGGCGAGCCGGGTACGATGGATCGATTCGGGTAGCAACCCCTCGCTCGCGGCAAGTTCAAGCATGCGGCCCGGCCGCAGGACATAGATCGAGCACACCTCGGCGATCATGCTGTCCGCGATGATGCGGACGATCCGGTCGAGCCGAACCTGCGTCGTGCCGTCGCCGGCCATGACGTCACGCAGGCGCCGCAGCAAATTGCGCGCCCCCGCCCAGTTCGGTTCATTGCTTGTCAGGTTCAGCATCGGAAACTCTTTCAGCGACCCATATGCTAGCAAATTAGCACAGGCCGGGTAACGGCATTATGACCTGCCTATGCAACAGGCGGGCCATGGTGGTAAATCGCAGCCGCGCTCAATATCCTGTTGATATTGATGTCGCTAAGAAACGCAACCGGATCCGGTGTAAATTAATTTGCCCATATTTCAGGCACGCTACCGAATGATGATTCAGGTTTCGCCGACAAATACCAGCAGCACGCCGAAAGCGGCGCCCGCATCGACGACGATCGAATCGCCCCTGCGACGCCAGACGACGCCATTGCTGCGCAATACCGCCGCCGTCGCATCCATGTCGGCGACCGTGATCGTATAGGCGGCAAAGTACGGTGTATCGGGACCATGTGCCGGGGCGCCATACCGGTCCATGAAGGAATCCGTGGTGACCACCGTGACCTGCCCGCGCGAGGTTGCGACCTGCAGCGCCTTCGAATCCAGCGATACGGCGCAGGGCGGCTGCAACCGGGCAAAGAACCGTGCCAGATGTCCCGGGCTGTCCGCGACCATCACGATCTCGCGGACGGCCCGCGCGGTATTGGCGTGCGACTGGTATTCCGGCTTCCAGAAATACTGCGGCGCATGTTGCTGGCAGGTAAAAAACACGGCTTCGGGCATGTCCGGCGTCGTGGCGAATGCCAGCGAGAAGCCGACGGTGACGGAACTGCCGTCGGGCAGTTTCGCCTGCCGTTCGAAATGGAAGGGCTCGTATGTATCGATTCCCTTGCGCAGGAATTCCGCCTGGTCGGCGACCGCATCCTGGCTTTCGAAGACCAGCATCGCCATGCCTTCGCGCCGCTGCAGGTATTTCTGGATATACTGGCCGAAGCTGAAGGCGCCCGGTTGCGGCGGCTTGATATCCGCCGGGGCGGCGACGGCGATCAGTTCCAGGAAGCTGCCCTGCAACTGGACCAGGCTGTTGGCCGTTCCGAACGGATGCTGCGCCGGCGGCGTTGTCGTGAACCCGAAGGACCCGTATGTCGCTCGTGCGGCCTCCAGATCGCGGGCACACAGCACCAGATGGTCGATGCCACGCTGTTTGTCAGGCATTCGCTTCCTTTACCTTCTGCGATCGCGAAGGGTCGTGCACCAGATCCTCGTGCCGCAACCCGCATTGGATCGGCAGTCCGCTATCCGTATCGATGTTGACCTTGGCGTTGTAACAGAAATGGGCCAGCCCGTGCTTGTCGGTGACCCGCAGCCGCTGGATCCGGTAACTGCCATCGTCTTGCCGCGACCCGGTCAGGTAGATCGAGACTTTTTCCACCAGGGCGCCGGCGACCGGGATATCACGGAACCCGTCCAGCAGGGATACGGCTGACGCAACAAAGCCCCGCGTGCCGACGGTTTCTTCGGAATCATCCAGTTGCCGGTCAAAGCGCGATATGAGGATCTGCCCCGTCCGCGCCTTGCCGATCAGCCTGGCCAGCGAGATGGTGACATCGCCGACAATGTAATCCGCGTTGCGGCGGTGGTCGGCGTCATGATAGCTGTAGTGACTGCCGATACCGAAGCAGCAGCGAATTTCGGGAATGTAGGAAACATCGCCCATGGCCTGCCGCAGCGCAGCCAGATAGACGAGCGCCAGGACGAAAACGCAAAACAGCCGCCGGTCGGCTTCCAGTCCCTTTTCCCGGTTCCAGACGTAAAACCCGTCACCGGTGGTCGATCGCGCCAGATCGACTGAAACCCCGCGCCTCCGCGCCATTTCATCCGCGATGTTCAGCGCAAATTCCAGCGCCGCCAGCTGGCTTGCCTGTTCCTCGGGTGAATACAGCGAGAAGCTGACGATATCGACCAGGAAAACGCCGCGCTGCCGCGTCTTGGTGACGGCGAACCGGGAGAAGACGGCGTCGACCTGGGCAACGGACAGGCCATCGCCTTCGTCGGATACGGGGTATTTCAGGAACAGCTCCACCGGCTCCACATCCAGCGCCGCCGCGACCTTGTGGAATGTCGTGTTGCCCATCACCCGGTCGCCGGCAAAAACGCGGCGATGCAGGTCACTGGCCTGATAGAGCCGCACCATTGGAATACTGATGACTTCCATACCGCGGCGCGATGGTGTCCAGCCTACCAGCGCGTTGCTGCCAAAGCCCCAGAGGCCGGTCAGGACTTTGTCCAGGTGGTGAAGGGCCTGCGCGGCGTCGTCCCGCGATGCGGCAGGATCACCGGGCACGGTCAATACAGGCGTCCGCCATTGGGGACCCCCGCCGTCGGTTGCAGCAGCATGACCTCTCCCTCGCTGTCAGGCACGCCGAGCACGAGGATTTCAGACATGAACTTGCCGATCTGCTTGGGCGGAAAGTTGACGACGGCCACGACCTGCCGTCCCGGCAATTCGTCCAGCGAATAATTTCGGGTAATCTGCGCGGATGTCTTGCATTCGCCGATTTCCGGTCCGAAATCGACCCACAGCTTGTAGGCCGGCCGTCGCGCTTCGGGAAAGGCCTCGGCGCGGGCGATGGTGCCGACGCGTACATCGATCTTCAGAAAATCGCTGAAATTGATTTCACTCATGAGGGTTCGATTACGCCGCGACCGTGTCGGGTTCCGCTTCCGGTGTCGGGCGCTTCCGGCCGGCGGGCAGCAGGGACATCAGGCGTTCCGCCCGGATCAGGTTGCGATCCAGCGCCGCCATGGTCGCGGCCATGTCTGCGCTGTCGTCCTTCAGCCAAACGCGGAGGGTGGCCAGCCAGACGCCGACAACGACGCGCGTTATCATCCCGCCCTTCGGTCCGCCGGTGCGGATGTCGGCGGCTTCCAGCATCCAGCGCATGGACCGCATCAACCCCGGCGCCATGCACAGCCCGGCCAGCGGGTCGCGGCAGGTTGCCTGCAGGATGGCGGCGACGGCCGCGCGGTTATCCTGCATTGCATCGAACCGGCGCATGAGCACATCGAACAACCGGTCGCGCGGCGAATCCTCAGGATCCAGCGCGGTCGCCGATGCCAGGACCTCGGCATCGATCATGTCGGCCCAGGCCCGGAGTATGGCGGTTTTCGACGGGTAGAGTTCGTGGAGTTCGGCCAGGGAAACACCGGATGCCGCTGCGATATCGCGCAGGCCGATATATGGCCAGCGGCCTTCTGCGGCCAGCTTCAACGTTGTCTCGACGATATGACGGGGTCTGTCAGCCTTGCGCACCATGGTTCGCGTCCGCCCGGAATAATTCGATTACCGATACGTGAATATATAGCGCTTCAGGTAGCCTGATTTCAACGCTTGCGGGTCAGTTGCCGGCAAGCTCCCGGCTGCGCCGCGTTGCGGCGGCGATGGCGCGGGTCATCAGCGGCTGCAGCCCGTCATTCGCCATCAGGATTTTCAGGGCCTCCAGCGTGGTGCCGCCGGGGCTGGTGACATTCTCACGCAGTTTCGACGGCGGCTCATCGCCGGCCAGCGCCAACTGCCCTGACCCCGCGACCGTCGCCAGGGCGAGCCGCGCCGAGAGGTCGGCTGGCAGTCCTGCCTGGACGCCGGCTTCGCTAAGGCATTCGATCATCAGGAAGACATAGGCGGGGCCACCGCCGGACAGTGCGGTAACCGCATCGATCAATGTCTCGTCGTCCACGACAATCGCCTCGCCGACCGCGGCCAGAAGGTCGCGGCACAGGCCCGCCTGCGCGGCCGTGGCTTTTGCGTTGGGGCACAGTACCGTGATGCCCTGTCCGATCGCCGCCGGCGTGTTCGGCATGGCGCGGACGATGGCCGCGTTGCCGGCCAGCTTTTCTTCAAAATATCCGATGGTGCGGCCCGCCGCGATGGACAGGTACACGGTATCGCCGGATACGAAGCGCGCATAGGCCGGCGCAACGGTATCCATCTGCTGCGGCTTGACGGCAAAGACGACGACTTCCGGATCGAAATTCGACGGCAGTTCCACGGCATCGGAACAGACCGAAATACCGTTTCGGCCTTCGAAGGCCGGCGCGCCCATCGGTTCGATTATGGTGACGCCCGCCGCCGCAATGCCCGATTCGCACCATCCTTCGAGCATGGCGCTGCCCATCTTGCCGCAACCGACAAGCAACAGGGGGCGGGACAGTTTTCCGGTCATGGTTCTTCGCTCAGGCTTCGCCGACGGTATCCAGCATGGTCGCCTCGACCGCCTGCGCCGCCGTATACCCGGCCCAGAGGACATACTGGAACGCTGGATAGAAACGTTCGCATTCGCATACCGCGATATCGACGAGGTCTTCAAGCTGTTCGGCGCTGGCGCCGTCCCAGCCGCGCGTCAGCATGGTGTGGCGGAACATCGGCGTACCCGCTTCGGAGCACAGCTCGAAATGGCCGAACCACATGCGCTCGTTGACCAGCGAAAGCAGGTCGTTGATCGCACGCCGTTTTTCCGGCACGACCTTCATGTCCAGCGAACAGGTGAAATACAGCGCCTTGACCTGTTCACGCCAGACGAAGAACATCCGGTAGTCACACCAGCGGCCCGTCAGTTCGACCAGCAATTCTTCGTCGCTGGCCCTGTCGCACATCCACTGATTCTCGCGGACGAGTTCTTCCATCAGGTCGATGGGATTATTTGGCGTGTCCTGCAATTCGGCGTGCATCAATGCCATTCGCGTACCTTTTAGCGTTCGCGTTGCACGGCCCCTAAGGACCCGATTCGTCGTGGGGCGATGGCCGGAACCGAATCGCTCCGATTCCGATATTTAGTAGTTATATTCGCCGTTCGACCACTAGACCTAGAGTGCCATACGGGAATCAACACAAGCAAGCGGATTTACGCGGAAATGCCCATAAAAAAGGGCCGGCGCCGCCGGCGCGCTACGCGGGCTTTGATTTGGCGGTCGATGCGGCGCGCTTGCGGCGTGTCACCGGTTTTGTCTTCGCCTTGGTCATGGCGGCTTCCAGTGCCGCGACGCGGGCTTCCAGGGTTTCCTGTTCGCTGCGCGCTCTCGCGGCCACGGCCTTCACGGCTTCGAACTCATCGCGCGTGACCAGGTCCATATCGGCCAGCAGCCGTTCGATCCGCTGTTTCACCATTGCCTCGATTTCGCTGCGGACCCCGGACAGGGTGCCCAGGGCGCCATTGGCGACGCGCGCCAGATCGTCGAGAAACCGGTTTTCCACCTGCATGATATCCTCGTATTTCCTGAACCCTGCATGAATATATGGCGGCGCGGCGCCGCCGGTGCAACCCGTCTTGCCGCAGCGCGACGCACTCGCCTATAAGAAGCCTCGTCCAGATGACCGGAGCTGACGATGATCCTTGTGACCGGCGGTGCGGGGTTTATCGGTTCGAACCTTGTCGCCGCGCTGTGCGAACGGGCGTCCGCGCCGGTTTACGTATGCGACTGGCTCGATACGCCGGAAAAATCGCGCAATATCGAAAAACACGCGGTAGCCGGCATCGTGCCGCCGGAACGCCTTGCCGACTGGCTTGCGGAGAATGCGGGCGGGGTCGATGGTATTTTCCATATGGGCGCGTCTTCCTCCACTGTGGAGCGCGACCCGGATATCGTGCTCGACAATAATCTGGACCTGTCCCTGATGCTGTGGCGCTGGTGCGCGAAGCACGGCGTGCGCCTGATCTATGCCTCCTCCGCGGCGACCTATGGCGGGGGTGAGGCCGGGTTCGACGACGACAATGATCCGGCTGCCCTGACAAAGCTGAAGCCGCTGAACCTGTATGGCTGGTCCAAGCATATTTTCGACATGGACGCGGTAATGCTGGCAGAGGCCGGGATCGCGCCGCCGCAATGGGCCGGGATGAAGTTCTTCAACGTCTACGGTCCGAACGAACACCATAAAGGGGGCCAGCAGAGCCTGGTGGTGCAATTGCATCGCCAGATCCGGGAAACCGGCAGGGCGCGGCTCTTCCGCTCGCATCATCCGGCCTATCCCGATGGCGGGCAGGAACGCGACTTCGTCTGGGTCGGCGACTGCGTCGATATCATGCTGTGGTTGAACGAAAATCCGTCGGTCAGCGGCCTGTTCAACTGTGGCACAGGCGGGGCGCGGAGTTTCGCCGACCTGGCCCGGGCCTGCTTCGCCGCGCTGGATCAGGAACCGGTGATCGAGTTCATCGACACGCCGGAACATATCCGCCGACATTACCAGTACCATACCCAGGCGCGGATGGACCGTATCCGGGCGGCCGGATACAGGCCGGCGCCGACCACGCTGGAAGACGGCGTAAGGCGCTATATCCGGGATTTCCTCGAAACCAACGATCCTTACAGGTAGCGGCAATGGGGATTTACGAATTTCCCGGTTTCAGCCCCGTTGCGCTGGACCTCGGCATTTTCCAGATCCGCTGGTATGCGCTGGCCTATATCGGAGGACTGATCGGGGCCTGGCGCTACGGGATGTGGCTGGCGAAACGGCCGCCGGATCTGTTGACCCCGCAGCATATCGACGATTTCCTGATCTGGGCGACGCTCGGCGTCATCCTCGGCGGGCGGCTCGGCTATGTTATTTTTTACAAGCCCGCCTATTACCTCGAAAATCTGCTGGAAATTCCGCAGATGTGGAATGGCGGGATGTCGTTCCATGGCGGCCTGGCCGGCGTCATCCTGGCGGCGATCCTGTTTTCGCGGCGGCACGGTATCGCGTTTTTCGCGCTGGCGGATATTCTGGCGGCCGTGGCGCCGATCGGGCTGTTCCTGGGGCGGATCGCCAATTTTATCAATGGCGAATTATGGGGCCGCCCGACCGGTGGCTCCTTCGGCGTGATCTTCCGGCACGCCGGCGATATGCCGCGGCATCCCAGCCAGCTTTATGAGGCGGCGCTGGAAGGGCTGCTGCTGTTCATCATTCTGGCCGTGCTGGTAATCCCGATGCGGGCAAGGCGGCGTATCAACCTGCCAAGCGGCGTCTTCCTGATTGGCTACGGGTTGTCCCGCATGCTGGTGGAGACCGTCCGGGAGCCGGATGACTTCATCGGATTGCTGGCCTTCGGATCGACCTGGGGGCAGTGGCTGTCGATGCCGATGGTGGCGCTGGGCCTGTACCTGGTCATTCGCGGCATGCGGCGGCCGCCGGTAGACGCTTGAACGCCCTGGCGCGGCGGATCGCGCGGCGGATCGCGACGTCCGGCCCGATCAGCATTTCGGAATACATGGCGTTGGCGCTGGGCCATCCGGAACTGGGTTATTACACCACCCGCGATCCCTTTGGCCGCGCGGGCGATTTCATCACCGCGCCGGAAATCAGCCAGGTGTTCGGTGAAATGCTGGGGCTGTGGTGCGTCGCGGTCTGGCGGCAGATGGGTGCGCCGGACCCGTTCCGGCTGGTCGAACTGGGCCCCGGACGGGGCACCCTGATGGCGGATGCGCTGCGCGCCGCGGCGCTGTCGCCGGGCTTTATCCAGGCGGCGCAGGTCCATCTCGTGGAAACCAGTCCCGTGCTGCGTGAGGCGCAGCGCAACGCGCTGGCCGGGCGGCGAATTGCCTGGCATGACCGTTTCGACGAGGTTCCGGATGGTCCGTTGCTGTTGCTCGCCAATGAGTTTTTCGATGCGCTACCGGTGCGGCAATTGCAGCGCACATCGGCGGGCTGGTGCGAACGGCTGGTCGGCAATGGCGCGGAGGGGTTGCAGTTTGTCCTCTCGGCGCCGGATGCGCCCGCCGCCGCATTGATCGATCCGGGCGTGCGACGTGGTGCACCCGAAGGCGCCATCGCCGAAATCCAGCCGGCGGCGCTGGCCATCGCCGCCGCCATCGCCAGCAGAATTTCCACGACAGGCGGGGCCGCGCTGATCGTTGACTACGGCTACGGCGACAGCGCCCCCGGCGATACGCTGCAGGCGGTCAAGGCGCATAAGCCGCATGATGTGCTGGCCGAACCTGGCGCGGCGGACCTGACCGTGCACGTCGATTTCGGTGCGCTGGCCCGGGCGGCGGGTGACAGGGTTCTGCCTTTCGGCCCGTGCGGGCAGGGGGCATTCCTGCAGGCGCTGGGCGTTGAAGTGCGCGCCGAACAGTTGCTGGCCAGGGCGACGCCGGACCAGCGGCCGTCGATCCGGTCCGGATTGACCCGCTTGATCGATCCGGCGGAAATGGGCATTTTGTTCAAGGTATTGGCCCTGACGCAGCAGGGCATGCCTGTGCCCCCCGGCTTTGAAGGCTGACCGTTCATGACCCAATCCGTATCCTTCCTGACGTCACCTGCATTGCAGGATCCGGCGCGGCTGCGGCACGGGTTTTTCACCCGGCAGGGCGGCGTCAGCAAAGGGATCTACGGTTCCCTCAATACCGGCTACGGCTCGGATGACGATGCGGCGGCGGTGACGGAAAACCGCCGGCGGATTGCCGAAGCCCTGGCACTGCCGGCGCTGAATACGGTCTATCAGGTGCATGGCCGCGATGTCGCCCATGTGGCCGGGCCCTGGCAACCAGCCGATGCGCCGAAATGCGATGCGATGGTGACCGACCGGCCCGGAATTGCACTCGGCATCCTGACGGCGGATTGCGCGCCGGTCCTGTTTGCCGATGCGGAAGCGGGCGTCGTCGGCGCCGCGCATGCGGGATGGAAGGGCGCTGTTACCGGCGTGCTGCAGGCGACGATTGCGGCGATGGAGGGCCTGGGCGCGCGCCGCGATGCCATCGCGGCGGCGGTGGGGCCGACGATTGCCCGGGAATCCTATGAGGTTGGGCCGGAATTTCCGGCGCCGTTCCTGGCCGGGGACCCGGACAATGCAAGGTTTTTTTCCGCTTCCCCGCGCGCGGGACATTTCATGTTCGACCTGCCGGGCTTTATCGAATCGGTGCTCGCCGGGCAGGGGCTTGGCGCTGTCGATATCCTTGCAGCGGATACCTGCGCCGATCCGGAGCGGTTTTTCAGTTATCGGCGCGCGACCCATCGTGGCGAGCCGGATTACGGCCGGGGCCTTTCCGCCATCGCGCTAAATCCATAAGGCGGTCCGGATCGTCATGCCCTATTTATTACAGATGCTGGCCTTGGCCCTGTTGCTGCTGGTGGTGAGCTGTGCGCTTTTGTAATCCCCGATGCGTCCTGGTGTGTTTCCTGCTGTTCGTGATGGCGGGCTGCGGTCCGCTGCCGCGGCCGTTCAAGGACGGGAAAGGCGTGGAGAGCCCGTTCGAGGCCATCCAGGACAGCGCTGGAATTGTCGTCGTCCCGATCGAGGGCGCGCCGACTGCCGCATCCGGGCCACTGACGGAAATACTGGCGGCGGCGCTGGTAAGCCGGGGGGTTCCGGCGACGACGGGGGGCGATCTGAAAAACGCATACTTGCTGGAAGGGCTGGCTACCCCGTCCGGGCGTGCGGGCGGGCAGTCGATCGACTGGAACCTGACGGACGAATCGGGTGAAACCGTGATGGCGTTTTCGACCCGGCACCCGATAACGCCGGCGGCGTGGCAGGCGGGCAGCGTGGCGGATCTTGGCCTGATCGCGGACGCGACGGCAACGGAAATTGCCGAGCACCTGCACGGCCCAGCGGTGACCGCCCGGGAAATCCCCAAAAAGCAGCGGTCGCGCTTTGCCGTAGTATCCGTCGAGGGGGCGCCCGGCGACGGTAACGAGGCGCTGAAAACGGCGTTCGAAGCCGTTTTACAGCGCGCCGGCCTGCCCGTAACCGGAAACCCGGAAGAAGCCGCCATCCTCATATACGGTATTGTCAGCGTGACTCCGGTGGACGGCGGCAGGGACGCACTTTCGCTCGTCTGGACGCTACGGGATCCTGATGGCAAGGAAATCGGGGAACTGAAACAGTCCAACCAGGTGCGGCGGGGCGAGCTTGATGTCAAATGGGGCGCATTGGCCTATGACATTACCTCTGCTGTTATAAGCGATGTCACCCGGATCATGGCGATTATCGATGATGCCGAAACCATCCGCCGTCGATAGACGGAATCCGAAATGACATCCGCGAGTCATTTACAGGCCGGACGCCCCTTGATATACAGGCTCCGCGCCGCGAAACGGGGATGCTGGGCTGAACGGTCCATTGCCCGGGGGGCTGGCGGCGGCTTCGGGAACGCAACAATCCGGATACTGGCATGAAGATACTCAGCGGCAACAGCAACAGGCCGTTGGCCGAGGCTATTGGCCAATATCTCGACACACCGCTGACGCGGGCGGCGATCCGCCGTTTCTCCGACATGGAGGTCTTTGTCGAGATACTGGAGAACGTCCGGGGGGAGGATGTCTTTGTCGTCCAGTCCACCAGTTTTCCCGCCAACGACAATCTGATGGAACTGCTGGTGACGATCGACGCGTTGCGGCGCGGCTCCGCGCAGCGCATCACGGCGGTCATTCCCTATTTCGGCTATGCGCGGCAGGACCGGAAAACCGGCCCGCGAACCCCGATTTCCGCGAAGCTCGTCGCCAATCTGATCACGACGGCCGGTGTCGACCGGGTCCTGACGATGGATCTGCACGCGGGCCAGATACAGGGTTTCTTCGATATTCCGACCGACAACCTGATCGCGGCGCCGGTCTTCCTGAAGGATATGGAGGCCGCGCGGGCGCAGAATGGCGATGAACTGGTCATTGTGTCGCCCGATGTCGGCGGTGTCGTCCGGGCCCGCGCCATCGCAAGCCGCCTCGGCGCGGATCTGGCGATTATCGACAAACGGCGGGAAAAGGCCGGCGATTCCGAGGTCATGAATATCATTGGCGAGATTTCCGGCCGCCGCTGCATCCTGGTCGACGATATTGTCGATTCGGCTGGCACGCTTTGCAATGCGGCCGATGCCCTGATGCAGAAGGGTGCGCTGGCGGTCGAGGCCTATACCACACACGGCGTGCTGTCCGGCGGCGCGGTTGCCCGGGTGACCGGATCGCCGCTGCAGAGTCTGGTGACGACGGACAGTATCGAAGCGACCGAAGCGATGCTGGCGGCGCCCAATATGCGCCAGTTGCCGATCGCGCCGCTGCTTGCCGAAGCGATCCTGCGGATCGCCGAGAACCGTTCAGTTTCAAGCCTTTTCGTGTGATTCATGTTGACGTTTTGCGCTACAACGCGTAGAGCGCCCTTCGCGTGACGCCGCCCCCCCTGGAGGAGGCGTCTTTGTTTGTTCTAACGGAGAAATCAAATGGCTGAAATATTTACCCTCGAGGCCGAGCCTCGGGAACGGGCCGGTAAGGGGGCCGCCCGTGCCGTACGTCGTGCCGGCAAAGTGCCGTCCGTTGTCTATGGCGCGAAAAAAGACCCCAGAATGATTGCGATCGATCCTCTGGAATTGCGCATGAGCATGCAGCGCAGATCGTTCTTTTCCACGGTTTTCGATATCAAGATCGACGGAGGCGATACCGAACGGGTGCTGCCGCGCGACATTCAGCTGCACCCGGTAACGGATGTGCCGCAGCATGTCGATTTCCTGCGGGTTTCCGCGGCGACCAAGGTGACGGTCGAAGTGCCGTGTAACTTCATCAATGAAGAAGAATGCCCGGGGCTGCGCCGTGGCGGCGTGCTGAACGTCGTGCGCTATGATATCGAGGTGCATTGTGTGGTCGACTCGATTCCGGCGTCCTTCGAGGTAGACCTGGCCGGGCTCGATATCGGCGACAGCATTCATTTCAGCCATCTGACGGTGCCGGACGGTGTCGAACCGACCATCACCGACCGTGACTTTACCATCGCCACCATCGCGGCCCCGAATGTCGCGACGGAAGAAAGTGAAGAGGGTGAAGGCGAAGGCGTCGAGGACGGCGAAGACGGAGAGGAAGCCGAAGCCAAAGAGGACTAGGCTCATGTTGCTGCTCGTGGGTCTGGGAAATCCCGGACCGAAATACGAGAGGAACAGGCACAATATAGGCTTCATGGCGGTGGACGAAATTGTCCGCCGCCATTCGTTTCAGCCCTATCGCGCCCGGTTCCAGTCATTGGTCGCTGAAGGCGTGCTCGACGGCGAGAAAGCGCTGGCGGTCAAGCCGACGACCTTCATGAACGAATCCGGCCGCGCCGTCGGCGAGGCATTGCGGTTTTTCAAGCTCACGCCGGATGACGTCATGGTCATCCATGACGATCTGGACCTGGCGACCGGCAAGATCCGGATCAAGAAGGGCGGCGGCCATGCAGGCCATAACGGGCTGCGCAGCATCGATGCGCATATCGGCAAGGAGTATTACCGGATGCGCGTCGGTATCGGGCACCCGGGCGACAAGGACCGGGTGCATGGTTATGTGCTGGGCGATTTCGCGAAAACCGAATCGGTCCTGGTCGGCAAGGTTATCGACGGCATTGCCGAATGCGCACCCTGGCTGGGCAAGCGCACCTTCGATGCCTTCATGAGCCAGGTCGCCATGAAACTGAATCCACCACGGCCCAAGCCTGAAAGACCGGCGGCTGGCGCAGTTGCGCCGGATCCCGGCGGGGAGTCCTGAATAAAATGGGGTTTAACTGCGGTATTGTCGGCCTGCCCAATGTGGGTAAATCGACGCTGTTCAACGCGCTGACCGAAACGGCGCAGGCCGAGGCGGCAAATTATCCGTTCTGCACGATCGAGCCGAATACCGGGCGCGTTTCCGTACCCGACGAACGGCTGCAGCGGATCGCGAAGATCAGCAAATCCGCGCAGGAGGTTCCGGCCTGGCTCGAATTCGTCGATATTGCCGGCCTGGTGCGCGGCGCCTCGAAGGGCGAAGGGCTGGGCAACAAGTTTCTGGGACATATCCGCGAGGTCGCGGCCATCGTGCATGTGCTGCGCTGTTTCGATGATGGCGGCGTCACGCATGTCGAGGACAGCGTGGACCCGATCCGCGATGCCGAGATTGTGGAAACCGAGCTGATGCTGGCGGACCTGGAAAGCCTGGAGAAACGAATCGGGCCGATGGAGAAACGGGCCAAGTCCGGAGACAAGGAAGCCCGGGCGCAACTGCCGCTGATGCAGCGGACGCTGGCGGCGCTGCAGGACGGACAACCCGCCCGGACCGTGTCGGTCAGCGATGACGAGGCGCCGGCCTTCCGCGCGCTACAACTGATCACCGCCAAGCCGGTCCTGTATGTCTGCAATGTCGACGAGGAAAGCGCCGCCGAAGGCAACGCCCTGTCGGCCCGTGTCGCGGAAATGGCGGCGGCGACCGGGCAGAGCTGCGTGCTGGTTTCCGCGGCGATCGAAGCCGAAGTGGCGCAGCTTGGCTCCGCCGAGGAAAAGGCCGAATATCTCGAATCGCTGGGCCTGAGCGAAACCGGGCTGGCACGGGTCATCCGTGCCGGTTACGGGTTGCTCGACCTGATTACCTATTTCACCTCGGGACCGAAGGAAAGCCGGGCCTGGACCATTGCCCGGGGAACCCGCGCGCCGCAGGCCGCCGGGGTCATCCATACCGATTTCGAGAAGGGTTTCATCCGGGCGGAGACTATTTCCTATGATGATTTCGTGTCGCTAAACGGCGAACACGGCGCCAAGGACGCCGGCAAGATGCGGCTCGAAGGCAAGGAGTATGTCGTGCAGGATGGCGACATCATGTTATTCAGGTTCAACGTATAACGATTAATAAGTTCACGGGAGGAATTCAGACATGGGTGAGAACATCACGCTGACCGCCAGCGACGGCTTTACCTTCGATGCCTATCGCGCTGTCCCGGCCGGCAAGCCCAAGGGCGGTGTCGTCATCATTCAGGAAATCTTCGGTGTCAACGCGCATATCCGCGAAGTGGCCGACAGCTTTGCCGCCGACGGCTATCTCGCCATTGCGCCGGCCGTGTTCGACCGGGCGAAGAAGAATGTCGAACTGGGCTACGACCAGGACGCGATGACCGCGGGCCGCGGGTTGAAGGACGAATGCAGTTACGAGGACGCAGTGCTGGACCTGACGGCCGCCGTCAAGGCGGCGAGTGCGGGCGGCAAGGTCGGGACGGTCGGCTATTGCTGGGGCGGCACGCTGTCCTACCTGTGCGCCACGCGGGTATCCGGCGTTTCGGCGTCGGTGGTTTATTACGGCGGCCAGATCATCCCCTTCAACGATGAAAAGCTGGCGGCGCCGACGATGATGCATTTCGGTGAAACCGATGCGGGCATCCCGCTTTCCGACGTGGAAGCGATTCGCAAGGCGCATCCCGAAGCGGAAGTCTTCGTCTATGATGGCGCGGGCCATGGCTTCAACTGCGATCATCGCGGCAGCTACAACGAAGCTAGCCGCAACAAGGCGCGGGAACGCACCGATGCGTTCTTCGCCAAGAACCTGGCCTGAAATCAGGTCCTGTAACGGAGCAAGCGGATGACGATGAAGATCAGTGCCAAGCAACTTGTTGCAGAGGCGAATGCGGAAATCGAGACCGTGTCGGTCGAGGCGGCGAAAAAGCTGCTCGGCGATGAAAACACGGTTTTCATCGACATCCGCGATGTCCGTGAACTGGCCCGTGAGGGCCGCATTCCGGGCGCCATGCATATGCCGCGCGGGATGCTGGAATTCTGGGTTGATCCGGACAGCCCCTATTACCGGGATGTGTTCGGGTCCGGGAAGAAGTTCATCTTCTTCTGCGCCGGTGCGCTGCGGTCCGCGCTGGCGACCCAGCAGGTGCAGCGTATGGGTCTCGAACCCGTCGCCCATCTGGAAGGCGGCTTTGGGGCCTGGCGTGATGCCGGTGGCCCGATCGAGGCGCCGGAACCGAAACCCGAGAAGAAGTAGGTTTTACAGAACCCGCCCGGCGACAGCATCCAGCTTCGCGACCATTGACGGGTTGCGCGCCTCGGGCGCGGTAATCAGCGCGGTGTCCAGGCAGGTCTGGCAGCCGGCATGGCAGGTTTCGTGCCGGTCGGTCAGCATCGGCACGACGGCGCGCACCAGGTCGCGGCCCTTGTCCGCATTGTCCAGAAGCACCCGGATAATGGCCTCGACGCTGACGTCGTCATGGGTCTCGTGCCAGCAGTCGTAATCGGTGACCATGGCGACCGTCGCGTAACACATCTCCGCCTCACGCGCGAGCTTGGCTTCGGGCATGTTGGTCATGCCGATCACGTCGCAGCCCCAGGACCGGTATAGGTTCGATTCGGCCCGGGTGGAAAACTGCGGCCCTTCCATGACGATATAGGTGCCGCCGCGGGTCGCCGGGATGCCGGCCTCGCGTGCCGCTGTTTCCAGCGCATCGCCCAGCCTGGAACAGACCGGATCGGCCATTGAGACATGGGCGACGCAGCCTTCGCCGAAAAACGATTTCTTCCGCGCAAAGCTGCGGTCGATGAACTGGTCGATGATGACGAAGGCGCCGGGCGCCAGGTCTTCGCGCAGCGACCCCACCGCCGACAGGGACAGGATTTCCGTGACGCCGGCACGTTTCAGCGCGTCGATATTGGCGCGGTAGTTCAGCGATGTGGGCGAATGCGGGTGGCCGCGCCCGTGCCGGGGCAGGAACACCATCTGCTGGCCGTCCAGCGTGCCGAAGACCAGGTCGTCCGACGGCGCGCCGAACGGTGTGTTGATCGTCTCGTGGCGGACATCCTGCAGGCCCGGGATGTCATACAGCCCGCTGCCGCCGATGACGCCGATAACGGGAGGGCAGCCGGCTGCACTCATTCTCTGCTCCTGATATGCCTCAGCCCAGATCGACGATGACCGGGGCGTGGTCGGAAGGCTGCTCCCAGCCGCGCGCCTCGCGGGCGACCTGCGCGCCGGTGACCGATGCCTTCAGTGGCGGGGTAACCCAGATATGGTCCAGCCGCCGGCCCTTGTCCGCCGCGCTCCAGTCGCGCGCCCGGTAGCTCCACCAGCTGAACAGCGTTTCCTCCGGCGGGATGATACAGCGGACCGCATCGACCCAGTCCACCGCGCCCTGCACCAGACCCAGCTTTTCGACCTCAATGGGGGTATGCGACACGACTTTCAGAAGCTGTTTGTGCGACCAGACATCGGTCTCCAGCGGCGCGATGTTCAGATCGCCGACCAGCACCATCTTGTCTGTCGATGCCCGGTTTTGGGGAAACCAGCCGGTCATCTCGTCCAGGAAATCCAGCTTGTGCCGGAACTTATCGTTCTCGACGGGGTCCGGAATGTCGCCGCCGGCCGGGACGTAGAAATTATGCAGTTCGATGTCGCCCGGCAGGACCGCGGAAATATGCCGCGCATCGCCCTTGCCGCACCAGTTGACGCGCTGCACGTTTTCCAGGGGAACGCGGGACAGGATCGCGACGCCGTTATAGCCCTTCATCCCGGCGAAGGCGACATGGTCGAATCCCATTTCCCGGATGCCTTTTCCCGGAAACAGGTCGTCATGCACCTTGGTTTCCTGCAGGCACAGGACGTCCGGTCGGAATTCCGCCGCGAATTTCGCCACGCGCTCGATACGCAGACGCACCGAATTGATGTTCCAGGTTGCGATCCGCATGGCGATAATCCCTTGCTGGTCAGACGATCTTGACGGTCAGGTCGTCAAGCCCATCGACATGGCCGACCAGCAGGTCGCCGCGTTGTATCGCCGCCACGCCGTCCGGCGTGCCGGTGAATATCAGGTCGCCGGCCTTCAGTTCGATCAGCCCGGACAGGTAGGCGATGGTTTCCGGCACGTTCCAGATCATGTCGGCAAGGTCGCCTTTCTGGCGCAATTCGCCGTTCACGGTCAGGCTGATCGTGCCCTTATCCAGCAGGCCGACCTCGCTGACGGGGTGCAGGCGGGTCGTCGGCGCGGACAGGTCGAAACCCTTGGACAGATCCCAGGGCCGGCCCATGTCCTTGGCGACGCCCTGCATGTCGCGGCGGGTCAGGTCCAGCCCGACACCATAGCCGTAAATGCAGTCATTCGCCGTTGCGGCCGGAATATCCTTGCCGCCGCTTTTCAGCGCGACAACCATTTCGATTTCCGGATGCAGGTTCTTTGTTGCGACGGGATAGGGCACGTCGCCGCCATTCGGCACCAGCGCGTCCGCCGGCTTGGCGAAAAAGAATGGCGGCTCGCGGTCC
>JAQCHR010000462.1 GCA_027619655.1 Pseudomonadota bacterium | reverse complement strand
CACTAGGACCCTATTGCAGCAGCAGGACGGTAGCTGGACACGCGGACCCGATCTGATACAGCAGGCTGGCGACTTCGGTCAGGGATATATTTCCGACGCCATTCGAAAGAATGACGTCACACTCGAACCACCACTGTTGCAAGACCTGATAATCGGCGGTGTACGGTACCAGTAGCTATTCGAACGGCAGCCCCACGTAATTTTCCGCCAGTGCGGTCTGCGCGGCAGACGAGCGGGCGATGTAATCGAGTTCCGCCAGCTGCAGCCGCCGGTCGAAATCGCTGGCGTCAGGATACCGGTGCATCAGCCCGGTAAGCCAGTGCGAAAACCGCTGCGCCTTCCACACCCGGCGCAGGCAGGTTGCCGAATAGGCATCGATCAGGTCGGTGCTATTGTCCCGGTAGAACCCGGTCAGCGCCTGCGAAAGATATCGCACGTCCGACGCCGCGAGGTTCAGCCCCTTCGCCCCCGTCGGCGGGACGATATGCGCCGCATCCCCGGCGAGGAACAGCCGGCCGTGGCGCATCGGTTCGCAAACGAAGCTGCGCAGGGGCGTAACGATTTTTTCAAGCGACGGTCCGGTTTCCAGCCCTTCCCGCCGGTCTTCCGGCAGGCGGCGGGACAGTTCGGTCCAGAACCGGTCGTCGGACCAGTCTCCGACCGAATCCTGCAGCGGGCATTGCAGGTAATAGCGGCTGCGCGTTGCCGACCGCATCGAACAGAGCGAAAAGCCGTCTTCATGGTTGATATAGATGAGCTCGTCGGAGACCGGCTTCGTATCCGACAGCAGCCCGACCCAGGCAAAGGGAAAGGCCTTTTCGAACCGCCGCTGTACCGGATCCGGGATCGCGTTGCGGCTGACGCCGTGAAACCCGTCACAGCCCGCGATGAAGTCGCAGGTGAGTTCATGCTCTTCGCCGTCCTTGCGCCAGGTCAGGCGCGGCGCATCGCTGTCGATATCGTGCAGGGCGACGTCCTCGACTTCGTAGATGACCGTGCCGCCCCGCGCGGCGCGGGCCGCCATCAGGTCCCGGGTCCATTCGGTCTGCCCGTAGACCAGCACCGATTTGCCGCCGGTACGGGCTGCGAAATCGATCCGGTGGCGCGCGCCGCCGAAGCAAAAATCGGCGCCTTCATGCACCAGCCCTTCGCGGGCCATGCGGTCACCGCATTGCGCCAGCTTCGCCAGTTCGACGGTCCCGCCTTCCAGCACACCGGCACGGACACGGCCCTGGACATGGGCGGCGGTCTGCCGCTCCAGCACCACGGACTCGATCCCCTGCAAGTGCAGAAGCTGCGACAGCAGCAACCCCGCCGGTCCCGCGCCGACAATGCCGATTTGCGTACGCAAATCTGCCTCTCCCCTCGAAATTGTCAGGGGAGTTTAGCAGGCGCGTGCCATACGTCACGCCGCGAATGCCGCGACCGGCAAACCGTATCAGTCCCGGTCGACCGCAATCTCGCGCCTCTGCCGCGCGCGCCTTGCCATCATGTTCAGGCCCTCGACCAGCGCCGAGAACGCCATCGCGGCGTAGATATAGCCTTTGGGCACATGCACGCCGAACCCGTCGGCGATCAGGACCATGCCGATCATCATCAGAAAGCCCAGTGCCAGCATGACGACGGTCGGGTTGTCATGGATAAAACTGGCGAGCGGCCCGGCGGCAAACAGCATGACGGCGACCGCGACGATAACCGCCGCAAACATGATCGGCAGGTGTTCGGTCATCCCGACCGCCGTAAGGATACTGTCGAGGGAGAAAACGAGGTCCAGCGCCAGGATCTGCGCGATGACGATGGCAAAGGCGGCGCGGGCGACCTTCGCCTCGGATTCCTTCGCCTCCGGATCAACGTTGTGATGGATTTCGGTGGTCGCCTTCCAGACGAGGAACAACCCGCCGGCAATCAGGATCATGTCGCGCCACGAAAACCCCTGACCGAACAGGTTGAAGACGGGCGCCGTCAACCCGACGATGACGAACAGAAGGCCCAGCAGGGCCAGTCGCAATCCCAGGGCCAGGCCGATCCCGATAAACCGGGCGCGGGGACGCTGCGCTTCCGGAAGCCGGTTGGTCAGGATCGAAATGAAGATCAGGTTGTCGATCCCGAGCACGACCTCCATCACGATCAATGTCGCGAGCGCCATCCAGGCCCCGGGGCTGGCGGCAAGTTGCAGAATATAGTCCATGTTCAGAGCCTGTCCGTGATAGCGATGTTTCCCCGCAGTATGGCCGTGCCGGAGCCCTGTTGAAAGGTGGGAGATTGCCGAATACTGAAGCCGTCTTTAGCGTGCAGGCATGACGAAACGCCGTTCAACCGCAATCGCCTATCCGCTGATGGCCTGTGCCGCGCTGTTCTGGGCCGGTAACATCGTCGTCGCGCGGGCGTTTCACGCCGATGTGCCGCCGGTCGGGCTGTCCTTCTGGCGCTGGGTCCTGGCCTTCGCGCTGTTCCTGCCCTTCACCCTGGCACTGACCCGCCGCCAATGGCCGCTGATCCGCCGGCACTGGCGATGGCTGGCGCTGCTGGGGCTGCTGGGCGGGCTGATCTTTCATACCTTCCTGTATGTCGCGCTGAACACGACGACGGCGCTGAATGCCGCGCTGATCTATGCGATGACCCCGGCCCTGGTGCCCGTGGTCGCGCGATTCATGCTAGGCGACCGGCTGCATGCCCTGCAGATCGCCGGAACGGCGCTGTCACTGGGGGGCGTAGCAATCGTCGTTGCCCGCGGCGATACCAACGCGCTGCTTGGCCTGCAATTCACCCGGGGCGATATCTGGATGGTCGGCGCGGTCGTGTCCTGGGCGTTCTACTCGGTGCTGATCAAACGCAAACCGGCCGACATGCACCCCAACACGATGCTGACCGGGATAATGATCATGGCGGTCACCATGACCCTGCCCGTCTATCTGTGGGAGCACCTGACGATCCGGGTCATGCCGGCGACCGCGTCATCCCTCGCCGTGGTCGGCTATATCGCCGTCTTCGCCTCGATCGCCGCCTATCTCTGCTACAACCGCGCGATTGCCCTGGTCGGACCCAGCCGGACGGCGCTGACGGCCCATATGCTGCCGATTTTCGCCGCCGCCCTGTCCGTGGCTTTCCTGGGTGAGACGCTGCACCTGTATCATCTGGCGGGCGCCGCCGCGGTTGCGGGCGGCATCGGGCTGGCCAGCGCGGCGCCCGCCGCAAGGCCAATCCGGG
>JAQCHR010000461.1 GCA_027619655.1 Pseudomonadota bacterium | reverse complement strand
GCGCTCGGCCCAAGGCCCAAGCGCATCGAGCACGCGCTGCGCCTCGACTTTCGCCTCGCGGACATTCCCCACCGACAGGAAGGTGCGCCCGCAGCACAGCGGCCGGCCGCTCTGCACCGGCTCGGCCGCGTGCACGCGGTAGCCCGCGGCCTGCAGCACGCGAATCGCGGCGCGGGCGTTTTCGGGTTCGAACCAGCGGTTGAAGGTATCCGCCAGGAAGACCACGGGGGTGCCGTCGACAGGACCCACGGCATCGTCATCGAGCCGGAAACTGTCCTGCCGCCATTCGGGAAGGGACCGGCCGGCGCTGAATCCGGTCAGTTTTTCCAGAAGCATCGCCAGTACCGGCACCCGGTTGCGCAGGTTCAGCAGCCCGGCAAAGCGCGCGGCGGCCGGCGCGTAGCGCGGCAGATAGGCGACCAGCCGGTCATGCAGGCTGAGCCCGTGCTTCTTCGTGTAGTGATAGAGGAACTCCGATTTCATCTTTGCCATGTCGACGCCGGTCGGGCATTCCCGCTTGCAGCCCTTGCAGCCGACACAGAGCGCCATCGTGTCGTGCATGTCTTCCGAGGTCAGCGCATCGGGGCCGAGCTGGCCGGACAGCGCCAGCCGCAGCGTGTTGGCGCGGCCGCGGGTCAGGTCCTTTTCCTGTCCGGTGGCGCGGAAGGACGGGCACATCACGGCGGCGTCGAATTTCCGGCAGGCGCCGTTGTTGTTGCACATTTCCACGGCGCCGCTCAGCCCGCCCCAGTCGGACCAGTCGAAGGCGGTATCCAGCGGCAGCGGCTTGTAGCCGGGTTTGAAGCGGAACAGGGACCGGTCGTCCATCTTTGACGGGTTGACGATCTTGCCCGGGTTGAAACGGACATCCGGGTCGAAGCGCTGTTTTACCTCTTTGAAATTGTCGATCATCCGCTTGCCGAACATGGCTTCGTGGAATTCGGAGCGGACCAGCCCGTCGCCATGTTCGCCGGAATGGGATCCCTTGTATTCGCGCACGATCTCGAAGCATTCCTCGGCGATGCCGCGCATCATCTTGGCGCCGGCTTCCTGCTTCAGGTTCACCACCGGGCGGACATGCAGTGTGCCCACCGAGGCATGGGCGTACCAGGTGCCGGTGGTGCCGTATTTGGTGAAGATGCCGGTCAGCCGGTCGGTATAGTCGGCCAGGTCTTCCAGGCGGACGGCGCAATCCTCGATGAAGGAGATCGGTTTTCCGTCGCCCTTCATCGACATCATGATGTTCAGGCCCGACTTGCGGACCTCCCAGATATCGCGCTGGAAGGCGGGGTCGACCGCTTCGACGACGCCGCCCGGATAGCCCAGGTCGGCCATCAGCGTGACCAGGTCGCGCAACCGCCGCAGCAGGTCGTCGCGGTCCTCGCCGGCGAATTCGACCAGCAGCACGGCATCCGGTTCGCCCTGCACGAAGCGGTCGACGATGCGGCGGAAGATCGGAATGTCGCGGGCCAGTTCGATCATCGTGCGGTCGACCAGTTCCACCGCCGCGGGGCCGAGCTTGACGATATGCTGGGTCGCGGCCATCCCGTCATAGAAGCGCGGGAAGTGGCAGACGCCGAGGATCTTGTGCGTCGGCGTCTTCTGCAGGTCGAGGGTTACTTTCGTCGAGAAGGCGAGGGTGCCTTCCGACCCGACCAGCAGATGGGCCAGGTTGACCGGCGCGTTGCGCCTTTCGGCGACCAGCGCGTCGATATTGTAGCCGCCGACCCGGCGCATCAGGTCCGGGAAGCGCGCGGCGATTTCGTCTTTTTCCCGCGCGCCCAGCGCCAGCATGTCATTGGCCAGCGCGGAACTCTGGATACCGGCGGGCAGTTCACCGAAATGCATTTTCGTTCCGTCAGCGAGGATTGCGTCGATGGCGTTCACATTGTCACGCATCGTGCCGTGGACGATGGAGCGGGCGCCGCAGCTGTTGTTGCCGGTCATGCCGCCGATGGTCGCCTGGGCGGCGGTGGACACGTCCACCGGGAACATCAGCCCGTGCGGCGAAAGGAAGCGGTTCAGGTGATCCAGCACCATGCCGGGCTGGACGGTGATCCGCCGCGCTTCGGCGTTGAAGTCCACAACCTGTTTCAGATGGCGGCTTACATCGACGACAATGGCCTCGCCGATCGTCTGTCCGCATTGCGAGGTGCCGCCCCCGCGCGGCAGCACGGGAAGGCCTTCGTCCCCCGCGATCTGAATTACACGTTGGATATCCGCGTCGTTTTTCGGTACGACGACGCCTATCGGTTCGATCTGGTAATGCGAGGCATCGGTGCTGTAGCGACCCCGGCTGAAGGAATCGAACAGGACCGTGCCCTCGATTTCGCGCTGCAGCTTTTCTGCCAGCGCGCTGTCGCCGATACGGGCCCTGTTTGCAGATATCGCTGTTCCGGTGGGCGCCATGGGCATTTCCTCGCAAGTCTGGATCGAATCGCAGGCAGTATACAAAGTTGTATACAAAATACAAGGGTGGGAGATCCAGCGTAACAGCTGCAATCGGTGCTGATTTGGGGCCTGTTGCACCGTTCTTAAAATTGTATACAATATACAAATTAATCCAACAAAGGAGCGATCGATGTCGCGTCAAAGTGGACGTCATTTTCTGCAAATTCCGGGGCCGACCAATGTGCCCGACCGTATTCTCCGCGCCATCGACGGTCCGACCATCGATCACCGGGGTCCGGAATTCGTCGCCCTCACCAAGGGCGTCCTGCAGGATATCCGCAGCATTTTCAAAACCGAAAGCCATGTGATTGTCTATAGCGGCTCGGGCACCGGCGCCTGGGAAGCGGCGCTCGTGAACACGATGTCGCCGGGCGATCAGGTGCTGATGTACGAAACCGGGCAGTTTGCGACATTATGGCGCAACCTGGCCGAAAAGCTCGGTCTCGAACCCGTTTATATCGAGGGCGACTGGCGCCACGGCGTCGATGCCGCCGCCATCGAGGCGCGGCTCGCGGAAGACAAGCAGCACAGGATCAAGGCGGTCTGCGTCGTCCATAACGACACGGCAACCGGTATTACCTCGAATGTCCCGGCCGTCCGCAAGGCGATGGATGCGGCGAAGCACCCGGCGCTGCTGATGGCGGATACGGTTTCGTCGCTCGGCGCCATCGACTTCCGGCACGATGAATGGGGCGTCGACGTCACCATCGGCGGCTCACAGAAGGGGCTGATGCTGCCGCCGGGGCTGAGCTTCAACGCGGTCAGCGACAAGGCGCTGG
>JAQCHR010000460.1 GCA_027619655.1 Pseudomonadota bacterium | reverse complement strand
GGCGCTGTTGAATGCGTCCGGGCCGGCGGCCGACGCGATGTCGGCGCTGGACGCACTGGATCTGCTGCCGGTTGCCATCGTTGAGCGGAACCGGCTGGGCGCCGTGATCGACCTGGTGACGAAGGCGATGCCGGACGTCATGCTGACGGTCGACCCGGTCGAACATCGGGGTTTCGAATATCATACGGGGCTCAGCTATACGCTGTTTGCGCGGGGTGTTCGCGGGGAAATCGGTAGCGGCGGTCGTTACCGTGCCGGCGCGGCAAGCGAACCGGCCACCGGGTTTACCCTGTTTCTCGACAGCGTTCTGCGCGCCGTTGATGCGCCGGAAGCGCCGGGCCGCATCTTTCTCCCCTTCGGGACCACGCCCCGGGACGCGGCGACGCTGCGCCGCGACGGGCGGATCGCGGTTGCCGGGCTGGCGCCGGCGGGGGATGCGGAACAGGAAGCCCGGCGGCTGGGTTGCACGGAAATATTCATCGACGGCCGCGTAGTCGTCCTCGAGTCAGACGAAGGATAGGACGGGAAATGACGAATGTAGTGGTCGTGGGTTCGCAGTGGGGCGACGAAGGAAAAGGCAAGATCGTCGATTGGCTTTCGGAACGGGCCGACGTGGTCGTGCGGTTCCAGGGCGGTCACAATGCCGGCCATACGCTGGTTATCGATGGCAAGACCTACAAGCTGAGCCTGCTGCCCTCCGGTGTTGTCCGGGACAACAAGCTGTCGATCATCGGCAATGGTGTTGTCGTCGATCCCTGGGCGCTGGTGGAGGAAATCGACCGCCTGCGCGAAGCCGGGATAACGATCAATCCGGACAAGCTGATGATCGCGGAAAGCGCGGCGCTGATCCTGCCGCTGCATGGCAACCTCGATCGCGCGCGGGAAACCGCGCGGGGCAATGCCCAGATCGGAACGACCGGGCGCGGCATCGGCCCCGCCTATGAGGACAAGGTTGGCCGCCGCGCCATCCGGGTCTGCGACCTTGGTGACAGCGCGGTTCTGGCGGACAAGCTGCGGCACCTTCTGTTTCATCACAACACCGTGCTGCGCGGCCTTGGTGAACCGGAAGTCGATGCGGACGGTCTGCTTGGCATGTTGCAGGCGATTGCGCCCAAGATCCTGCCCTATGTCGGTACGCCGTGGCGTGTCCTCGACCAGGCCAACCGGGAAGGAAAGCGTATCCTTTTCGAGGGCGCGCAAGGCATTATGCTGGATATCGACCATGGCACGTTTCCCTATGTGACTTCGTCCAACACCGTGGCGGGTCAGGCTGCGGCAGGGTCGGGTTTTACGCCGCGCGGCCTTGGCTATGTCCTTGGTATAACGAAGGCCTATACGACCCGGGTCGGCGCCGGCCCTTTCCCAACGGAACTCGAAAACGAGATCGGCGTCCAACTGGGGCAGCGCGGGCGTGAATTCGGTACGGTCACGGGCCGCAAACGGCGCTGCGGCTGGTTCGACGCGGTACTGGTGAATCAGGCGATCAAGGTCGGCGGTATCGACGGTATCGCGCTGACCAAGCTGGATGTGCTGGACGGGCTCGATTCTATCGGCATCTGCACCGGCTACGATATTGACGGCGAGCGCTACGACTACATGCCGGCCTCGATGTCGAAACAGGCGGCGGCCCGCCCGATCTATGAAATGCTCGACGGCTGGCAGGAAAGCACTGAAGGCGCGCGGTCCTGGGCCGATCTGCCTGCGACGGCGATCAAGTATATCCGACGAATCGAAGAGCTTATCGAAGCCCCCGTGACACTGTTATCGACCAGCCCCGAACGTGATGATACGATCATGGTCAGGGATCCCTTTGCATCCTGATTTCGCCCGGAACATACTGTAATAGCGTTGTTTCCGGTCGCAGCCAGCCAATTTCCCCACAATTGCTGGGGGAATTTTTGCAGACCCCGAAGGCTTCCGTTAACCATTTAATGTATATATTTCCAGCCAACCGCGCGGCCGCATCGACGTGGGGTTAATGGCTGGGAATTGCTGGTATGGCGAAAAATCCAAAACGGGTCAGTCTGCGGGACCGGTACGAAATCGCCGTCGACGAACCGCTAAGCGCATATGACAATCCGCCTGCCATGGCGTTCAAGGTGCGGCATCTGCGCGATGCCAGCCGTAACCTGATGGCGCTGGTCTGCGATCCGAAGCTGCCGATCCGCCTGGACATTGTCAATGAGCTGAGCCAGATCGACAGCCCCTATCTGATGGCTCTGCAGGACTGGGGTGTGGTGGACTGGCCGCCGGAAGGACGGCGCTGTCCGGTCCTCATTTACGAACCGCCTGCGGGACCGCGTGTCGTAGCGTCGCTGGAAGACGATTTCGAGCCGATGCGCGAAGAAGAAATCATCAAGTTTTTTGCTGATCCGGCCTATCAGGTTTTGCGCGAGTTTCGCGAGTTCGATATCGCCCACAGGGCGATCCGCCCGAACAACCTGTATTTCGGTGGCGCCAAGGGAAGCCGGCTCATCATCGGCGATTGCATCTCGTCACCGCCGGCGATGGCGCAGTCCATTGTCTATGAACCGATCGAAGCCTGCTTTGCCAACCCGGCAGGTCGGGGAATGGGCAGTTCCGCCGATGACATGTATGAATTGGGCGTAACGATACTGGCCCTGATGATCGGTCACAGCCCCTGCAGGGGCATGACGGATCAGGAAATCCTCAATGCCAAACTCAGCATGGGGTCTTATGGCGCGCTGACCCAGTCGTCGCGGATTTCCCTGACGATGATGGAGGCGCTGCGCGGGTTGCTGACCGACGACCCTGACGAACGCTGGACCGTTGACGACGTTGGCATGTGGTCCAACGGCCGCCGCGGCAGCCCGGTGCAGCAGTCTATGCAGAGCCGTGCCGCCCGTTCGTATTCCTTCATGAACAAGGAGCATTTTACCTGTCGTGAACTGGCCCATACGATGGCCAGGAACTGGAACAAGTCGATCAATATAATCCGGGATGGATCAGTTGATACCTGGCTTCGCCGCGCGCTGGGTGACGATGCGGTCGTGAACGCATTCAATGAAGCCAAGGATGTCCCGGAAGCCATGGCGGATGACGACAACCTGATAGGGCGCTGCTGTATCGCGCTGGATCCCGCCGCGCCAATTCGCTATCGCGATTTCAGCGCCATTGTCGACGGCATTCCCAACATGATGGCGCTGTAGAGTGACAGTGGCGAAACACGGAACGCCTTTGCTGCTATCCTGCAATATGAACTCATCGATTTCTGGGAGA
>JAQCHR010000459.1 GCA_027619655.1 Pseudomonadota bacterium | reverse complement strand
GAAAGACCGTGGAAGGCATGGACCGGATCCGCAGCGCGATGGATACTGCCTCCACCCGGATAGAAGAGCTAGGCAAGCACTCTGCTGAGATCGGCAAGATCGTTTCGGTCATCGACGACATCGCAGCTCAGACCAACCTGCTGGCGCTCAACGCGACCATCGAGGCCGCGCGCGCCGGCGATGCGGGCAAGGGCTTCGCGGTGGTCGCCGCGGAGGACAAGAGCCTTGCCAGCCAGACCGCGAAAGCCACCGAGGAGATCAGCTCGCAGATCGGCAGCGTTCAGGCCGCGACCAAGCAGGCGGCCGAGGCGATCGAGCTGATCGCCAACACCATCCGCGACATCAATCAGGTCGGAACGAGCATTTCGGCCGCGGTGGAACAGCAACAGGCCGCGACTCAGGAGATTGCCCGCAATATCGAGCAAACCTCCACCGGCACCCAGGAGATGACGTCGAACATCGGATCCGTCTCGCAGTCGATCGGCGAGACCGGAAACGCGGCGGAAGAGGTGCTCGGCGCGGCTCGGGAACTTTCCCAGCAGGCCGATAGCCTGAACAACCTGGTGAAGGACTTCCTGAACGGCATTCGGGCGGCGTAGACACCGACCGGCAGCTTACGGAAAAGGGCGCCCTCCGGGGCGCCCTTTTTTATCGTCCGCCGGAAGCCCTACCAGCGATCCGGCCGGTACGGTTCGAGGTCGAAACCGTGATCGCGCCCCGCCACCAGGTCGGCGGTGATCTTGCCCATGATCGGGCCCAGCGTCATGCCGATGTGCGAGCCGCCGGTCGCGAAGAAAACACCTTCCGCGCCCGGCGATTCGCCGAGGATCGGCCGCGTATCCGGGGTCGAAGGGCGGAAGCCCATCCAGGCCGACATTTCGGTCTCGTCGAGATGCGGCAGCACCCGTTTGGCGAACGGCACCATCGCCCGGATGCGCCGGTAGTCGGGCGGCAGTTCCAGGCCCCCCAGCTCGACCCCGCTGGTCACCCGCATGCCGTGCGCCATCGGCACCAGGAACACCGAATGGTCGCCCAGCAGCACCGGCCGCTTCAGCGCCGGGTCCGGCTGCGGCACCATCACGTGATAGCCGCGCTCCGTATCCAGCAGCATGCGAATGCCGAGCATGCGGGCGCCCTCGCGCGACCAGGCCCCCGCCGCCACGACCACCCGATCGGCGACATGCGATCCCTTGTCGGTCGAGACCGCCCAGGCGCTCCCGTTCTTCGAGAGGCCGGTCACCTGCTCCCGGGCAAATACCCCGCCCTTGGAGTCGAACAGCGCCGCAAAACGCTTCGTCAGGTCGCCCGGATGTTTGATCGTCGCATGGTTTTCCAGATAGACCGCATGCTTGAACCCGGTGGCGAGCGCCGGCTCCATCTGGCGGATTTCCTGGCCCGGCAAGATATCGAGCTTGTGACCGCATGCCTGCATCAGGGCCCGCTCGCGCGCGCTGGCGTTGAAGCTCGCATCGGTTTCGTAGAGTTGCAGGATGCCGTTGCGCACGACCATGTCTTCGGCGTCGGATTCCGCGATCAACTCGTTATAGGCCGCCATCGCGTGGTTCAGCAGCGCCGTCTTCGCCTGCGCGTTCGCCAGGATTCTCTCCGGCGTGCTGTTTCGCACCAGATCGATCAGCCAGGGCGCCAGGCGCGGCAGGTAGGACCAGCGGATGCTGAGCGGCCCGGTCGGGTCCATCAGCATCTTCGGCACCCGTTTCAGGATATCGGGCCGCGCCGTCGGCACGCAGGAGGTCGTGGCGATGGTGCCCGCATTGCCGAAAGACGCCGCTTCCCCGATACCGCGCGGGTCGAGCACCGTCACCTTGTGCCCGTCGCGCTGGAGAAACAGCGCCGAGGCTATTCCCACGATCCCGGCGCCGATGACGACAATAGATTTCGGGTCGGTCGATGGTGTCTCGCTCATTTCGCCTGCCTCCTTCTTACCAACGGTTCGGCCGATACGGCATGAGATTTACCCCGGGGTCGCGGTCCGCCACCAGATCCGCGATGATCCGCCCGAAGGTCGGCCCGAGGCTCATGCCGATATGCGCGCCGCCGGTCGCGAAATAGAGTCCCGCAGCGCCCCGCATCGGCCCCAGAATCGGCACCGTATCCGGCGTCGAAGGCCGCCGGCCCATCCAGATCGACTGCTCCGCGCATTTCAAGCCTTTTACATAGCCTTCCACCAGTCCCGCCGCACGGCGAATCCTTCGGTAATCGGGCGGCGCGTCGATACCGGCCAGTTCGACGCCTGTCGTAAGCCGGTAGCCCATCTCCATCGGCGACAGCATGCAACCTTCTTCGCCGAAATGGACGGAACGGTTCAGGCCCGGCTCGGGAGCGGGCAGAATGACGTGATAGCCGCGCTCCGTATCCAGCAATATCCGCAGCCCGATCATCTCGGCAATGCGCCGCGACCAGGCACCCGCCGCAATGACGACGATACTGGCCGAATATTCGCCCCGGTCCGTCCGCACCCGCCATCCGCCCAGTCCGCTTCGCTCGAGGCCGGTCACGGATTCCGCCTTCACGGTACCGCCCTTGGCCTGAAAGTGGCTTGCGAACATCTCGGTCAGGCGTCCCGGATTGCGGATATTCCGCGTGTCCGTGGAGTAAATCGCGTGTTTGAAGAGGGGCGCCAGTCCCGGTTCCATCTGGCGGATTTCGTCGGCGCCCAGCAGCTCGTAGGCGCGGCCCGTCAGGTCCATCAGCTCGATCTCCCGCGCCTTCATGGCGTCGAACGCGGCGTCGGTCCGGAAGACGCGGAGCATGCCTCCCGCATAGACGAGATCGTGGGCGCCGACGTCGTCGATCAACGGCCGGTAATCCTCCCAAGCCCGGTCCAATAAGGCGGATTTCGCGAGGGCGTTCTGGCGGATGCGTTCCGGCGTGCTGTTGCGAACCAGCGAGATCAGCCAGGGCATCATGCGCGGCAGATAGGTCCAGCGCAGGCTGAGCGGGCCCGCCGGGTCCATCAGCATCTTGGGCACCCGCATCAGAATATCCGGCGTCGCCGTCGGAATCGTCGCATAGGTCGCAATCAGGCCCGCGTTACCGAAAGACGCCATCGAACCGGGCGGCGCCGGGTCCAGCAGCGTCACCGCATGGCCGTCCCGTTGCAGGTAAAGCGCCGAGGAAACCCCGGCAATGCCCGCCCCGATGACGATGGCGGATCTAGCGGCTACCTTGCCGGACTTCATCTCCCAACCCTCCCGGCGCGCTTCGGCGCGCCCTAAAAGGC
>JAQCHR010000458.1 GCA_027619655.1 Pseudomonadota bacterium | reverse complement strand
GCCGGGATCGTGGTCATGACCATTGTCCTGACCGTGCCCGCCGTGATCGCGGTTGCCGCGACGGGGCGCTGCCCCGCGATCCTGCCCCGGATATGGCATCGCGGCGCCTGCGCGCTGACCGGCATCCGCGTGAACCGGATCGGCGAGGAGGACAGGGCCGGCGATACGGTGCTGACCGCCAATCACGTATCCTACCTTGATATCATGGCCATCGGCGCCTGGACCGATACGGTCTTCGTCGCCAAGAGCGATATTGCCGGATGGCCGATCATCGGCCCGCTATCCCGGCTGATCGGGACGGTCTTCGTCAGCCGTTCGCCGGCACGCGCCGGCCAGGAACGGAACCGGATCCTGGAAGTGCTGCGGCGGCATCGCTGCATCTGCTTCTTCCCGGAAGGCACCAGCAGCAACGGCCGCACGGTGCTGCCGTTCAAGAGCGCGCTGTTCGACGCCGTGCTGGAATCGGGCGCGGAAATCCACCCGGTCACCCTGGCCTGGCGTGACGATGACGCGGCCTATGCCTGGTATGGCGACATGTCGCTGCTGCCGCATCTGGGCAAGGTGCTGATGCGGTCCGGTGTCCAGGTCGATCTGATCCGGCATGCCCCGGTTGCCAGCGGCGCCTTTACCGACCGCAAGGCGCTGGCCCGGCATGCGGAAGCCGCTGTGCGGTCCGGCCTGTCTTCGGCCCCGCGCGACGCGGAGGAGGAGCTGCTGACGGTGCTGGCGTTGCCGCTGATCGAGAACGCTTTCTCCCGGGCTGCCTGACGGTACCGGACTTCCTGTCTCCAGCCGGCGCGTGCATGCCGCCCTTGTGCCGCGCCGGGGCGACCGTATATTGCCATTGCAAGCGGGGACGACCTCCCCCAACCGGGATATCAGTTCGGGACGACCCGACGAAAAAACGGGAAGCCCCATGCGCGCCACCGTAGACCGTATCCGCCACGCCGTCAGTTTTGAGGTCATCGCCCTGTTCGCCGTCACACCCGTCGGCGCCTGGGCCATGGACCAGCCCCTGTACGGCTTCGGCGTGCTGGCCATTGTCTGCGCGACGATCGCGACCGGCTGGAACTACGTCTACAACCTGATGTTCGACCACGCCATGCTGCGGATTCGCGGCGCCGTGCACAAGACCGTGCCGGTCCGGGTTATGCACGCGGTGCTGTTCGAAGCCGGGTTGCTGGTCTTCCTGATGCCGTATATCGCCTGGTATCTGGGCGTGAGCCTGCTGGCGGCATTCTGGATCGATATTGCGTTCGCGGCCTTTTATGTGGTCTACGCGTTCGTCTTCAACTGGCTGTACGACGTCGTTTTTCCCATTCCCGATTCGCGCCGGACAGGCTGACCTAATTCAGCCATTCCGGCCTGTCACCGCCCAGCACCGGCGTGGGGCGCGCCCAGTGCGGCTGGGTTTCGGACAGTTGCAGGACCGGGCTCAGGTGTTTCACCGGACCGTGTTTCGGTTCGGAACGGGTCCTGATGGCGTCCAGTTCCGCCGCGGACAAGTCCATGTCGGGCCGGTCGAAATCGACCTTGCCCTGGCGATAGATGAACATGCCGGACTGGCACAGCGAGACGCGGACATGGTAGCTGCCGCCCTCGCGCGCGCGGCGGGCCAGCGCCAGCATGACGCCATAGGCGCCGAGATAGCCGGTGGTGTAGTCGTTCGCCGCCGCGGGCAACAGCTTCGGCCGTTCCGGCGAGCCTTCCTGAAGGATGCCGGTGACGGTCTGCGCGACCTGTTCCCAGCCCGCGCGATGGCTGAACGGCCCATCGGCGCCAAAGCAGCTTGCGGACATGCAGACGATGCCGGGGCGGCGCTCGGCCAGTTCTTCCGGCGAGAAACCGAATTTCGCCGTCACGCCGGGGCGGTAACCCTGCGAGAAGACATCCGCCTGCCCGGCCAGTTGCTTAAGCTTTGCATTCTGGTCGGGGTCGTTGAGGTCGAGGAAGCAACTGCGCTTGCCATGGCTGGTATCCAGCACATGTTCCGGCACCTGCGGCAGATGCCCGGCGGCGACCATCAGCACGTCGGCGCCGTTTTCCGCCAGGGTCCGCCCGGCGATCGGGCCGGCCAGGATGCGGGTCAGGTCCAGCGCCCGAATCCCCGACAGGGGCCGGTCGCCTTCCGGGAAGGGTTCAGGATCGCTGTCGCCGATTTTGATGATTTCGACGAGCGGCTTGGCTGCCAGCACCTTGCCGTGCTCGGTCTGCAGCCATTCGTCATTGCTGCGCACCATGCCGCCGCAGGCCCGGGCTTCGTCGATGGCGCCTTCCAGGTCCATCGCGTTCCACTGGCGCACAGCAGCGGCCACGGACTCGGGCGTCAAATCGCAGCCGAGCACGCGCTGCACCCGGTCGCGCAGGTGCGGCAGGTTGAAATGCGGCAGGAAAAAAGGTACCTCATCCGTTTCCCAGGGCTGGGTGATGGACGCCATATGGATCATGGAGGGGCTGTTCACGGCGGCCCAACTGCCGTCGTCCTGCAGCCTGACGAGATTGTGCGAACTGCGCAGCGAGGCGGCGGCGTGGCGGGTATCGACTTTCGCCTTCTGCCGCCGGCCGGTCTTCAACTCCCAGATATCGTTGACCGCGACGCCGACGCCGGCGACGACATTCGCGCAGGTTTCGCCGATCCGAAAACGGGTGGAATACACCGGGTCCGCGCCGGTGATTTCAACTTCGCCGCTGTCCGGCGCGCCGAGGCCGCGCACGGCCATGATTTCGTCGAATGCAGCGCCCATATTTTCGTCTCCCGAATTGAATTTCTGCCCTAAGGGAGACCAGCAGGGCGCCGCTTGTCAATCCGGCCGCGCCTGGCCGCCGGAATTCCGACGATTAGTATTCGCCGCTGAGGCAGGCGCCGAGAATGGGCGACGGGCTGTGCCGGTGGCGGATGGTGGCCTTCAGGGCCGCGGTCGCGCGGCGCGCGGTCGACATGTCCGGGGTTTCGATCTGGACGACGCTGCTGACCGGCGGGCGCATGCCCCAGGCGGCGCGCTGCGGGTCGCCGAACCCGTCGAATTCGACCCAGACCTTGAAAGTTTCCGTTGAAGCTTCGGTGAGTGCCATGATGCCATTATCCCGTGCGAGAGTGGTGTTTTGTCGCGGGGATAAAGCCACCGGTGCATGAAATCGCCATGACCGGATCATGACAATTCAGTGATTCCAGGCAGTTGCGGTGTAGCCTGCCGTCCATCCGGTCGGGTATGCCGGGCGGGGAAAATCCCCGGCGCGCCGGATCA
>JAQCHR010000457.1 GCA_027619655.1 Pseudomonadota bacterium | reverse complement strand
AACAGACCGGGCGCGACCGCCAGTCCGATACCGATCAGCGTCGTCGATAACAGTGATGACTTTAGCTTGTTCATGGCTGGGTATTGCTCCTTCCGTCGAAATTTACGTTTGCTGCGGATGATCGCGCGGCCCGGAACGCAGCAACACGCCGGCGGGCCGCGCGATCCGCCGAACTACTTCTTTTTCGCGGCGCAAGGGTTTGCCTTGGCAGCGCAGGGGTTGGATTTCGCGGCGCAGGGGTTCGCCTTGGCGGCACAGGGGTTGCCCTTGGCCGCACACGGGTTCTTGCCGCCGGCGCAGGGGTTCGCCGCCTTCGGGGCGCAGGGGTTCGCACCCTGCGCCGCTACGGGCAGGGTCGCGGCGGCAACCATGCCGCTGACGGCGGCGGCAACGCCTATTCTGATAAACGACTTACGGTACATGGTAATAGCTTCCTTCGAAACGGTGTTTGAACGGCAGTTGAACGGCCGTGGGCCTACTCTGGGCCGGGCCCCCGGCCGCTGCAGGACTTCGTGTCCGTTGCAATGAGGAATTCGTGCCAGCCGGGCGAAAGGTTACGCAGCGGCCTTCACAAGCGCGTGAATGGCGAAGCCGAACCGGCGCTCATTTTCGTGGGTCGCGCGAAGGTTCGGCCATAAGGCGGAGTGCGTTGAAACTGCCGCAGGATGCCACGAAGAACGGCACGAGGCAGGTCAGGCCGAGTTTCAGGTCATCGACGGCACGCGCACCGGCACGAGAACGTTCCGGGCGAAGGCCGCGACGATAGCGAAGGCGAGTACGCTGCCAAACTGCCAGACGATGACCATAATGGCGGCATCCACGGTATGGAACAGACGAAGCGCGCCGTTCGCCAGCGCCGCCGATGCGAATGTGCCCCAGAATACGGCGACGGTCCGGTTCTGCGGGCCCACCGCCCGGATCGCCGCAATGATCGCGAGCAGCGGAACGGATCCGGTAACCATGATCCCGGGAATGCATTGCAGGTCGATGCCCAGCATCAGCGCCGCCGCGTCGCCGCCTTGCCATTCTCTTGCATACTGATACCCCATGGCGCCGCCCCACAGGAGCAGCGGAGCGACAGGGGCGTACAGCGCACCGCGCCAGGTCCCCGGGATACCGGCGGCCAGGGCGGCCCACGCCGCCGCGAGGGCGGTCACCGCCATCGCAAATTCCTGAAACAGGAATGCCGCGTCGGACAGCTTCTCGCCGATATCCGGCCGCACCCCCATGACCACGACGACGACTGCGACGAACGGTACGCCAATGGCAAGCCAGCGGAACAGTCGCCGTCCGGTCGGGGCGAGCGGCGTCACCGGGCGCAGGTCGTTGACGAGGGCGCGAACAAGATGGTCGGTATTCATTTATGGGCCTCTTCCAAGAATGATCCTCAAAGCTTTCACCGCGCGATGCGACGCGACCTTCAGGGCCGCGATGCTCATGCCGCTTGCCGCGGCGGCTTCCTTCAGTGTCATTTCTTTTAGTTTCAAGAGCTCTATAGCCTTGCGCTGTGCCGGCGGCAGCCCGGTCATGGCCCTTTGCAACTCGGCGGCGGCAGCAATCCCGTCCATCGGTGTATTCGACGGCACTGCCGAAATGGTTTCGTCGCCCGCGCCGATTTCCGCTTCCAACCGCCGCCTGCGGATCTGCGACCGCTGGGCGTCCAGCAGACGGAAGCGCGCAATTGCAAGTATCCACGGAAGGAACGGCCGGCCGCGCATATGGGTATGCCGGGCGGCGTGCAGCGAAATCAGCGTTTCCTGAACGACGTCGTCGATTTCGGATGACCCGGCCCAGGACCAGCGCGCGCGGATAAAGCGCTTCAGGACGGGAACGATCTCCCGTAGCAGCGTCTCGTAGCTGCGACGGTCACCGTCCTGGGCCGCAGCCATCAGGGCCGACCATCGGCTGTCGTCTTCCTGCATCATCCGCCCGAGGCTACCATCGTCACATGCGATCGCCGTGGCCCGTACAGGCCTGGAACAATATGGCACGGGACGCGGCGGCGGCCGGATGGAAAAGCGATTCACGATTGCGTGTGCGGCGGCTGGCCCGGAACCGGGAGAGCAGCGGCGGATTGTCACAACAGCGTCGGCAGACCGATCAGGATCGGGGCCAAAAGGACTGGCACCCAACGCCAACGCCGCCCCCTACCCCGCCGGCAGGTTCATGAAACGGCGGCTGATGCGCCGGTGCAGCAGGTTGACCAGCGCGAACCCGCCCTGCAGTACTGCGCCGAAGCACACGACACCGACCCCGAACAGCACCAGTTTTTCGGGCAGGGAGGACATGCGTTCCGCCTCGTGCAGGATGACGGCGATCCCTTCCGACACGCCGATGGCCGCACCGGTGCCGGATGCCATGACCAGCACGAAGAAGACGCGGGTCACGTTCGGCAGGAACTGCAGCGCCCCCAGCGGCGAGCCGCCGCGCCATTGCCGGATTGCCTCGACCCCGTTATCGGCGACATAGGTTGCGGAATAGGGCACCAGCGAGAGCGCCACGATCATCACGCCGGACAAGGCAATGTTGATGCCAAACAGGGTCGCATCCGGCGGCACCGCATTCAGCAGGAAGAACATGACCACAAAGGTCGGCGCGGCGCGCATCAGGCCCAGCACCGGAATGATTGCGTGCCTGACAAGCATCGGGCCGAGACGGGCCAGCGCCAGCAGCAGGCCCAACGCCAGCCCCACGCCCATCGCAATGCCGGCGATCTCGAAGTTGACCGCCATGCCGGCCAGCAGGCGCGCCATGAAATCCGCCGATACGGCTTGCGCGCCCGCCATCATGCCGCCACCTGCACCCGTGCCAGCCACCGCCGCAGCCAGGTGAACAGCCCCATCACCGCCATCACCACCAGAATGTAGAAGATCAGGACCAGCCCGTATGTCGTCTCCCGGCCGCTGGCGAAGGCGGTGATGTCGGTCAGCGCGCTCAGCAGTTCCGGTGCGCCGATGAAGGCGGCGATGGGCGTGCCCTTGGTCGCGTTCACCAGGAAGGAGATGATCTGCATGGCGGAACGGCTGACCGCGCGGGAAAACAGGCCTTCTCCGGGGGCTGCACCGGCCAGGGCGCCTTCCGACCGCAAGGTGCGGGCCGCTTCGGAAATGGCCTGGCCCGCATTGCAACCGTTCGCGAGCCCCAGCGCGATCGCGGTGGCGCCGAGCACGACTGCCGTCGAATACTCGAACATGGTCTGCGCGACCGCCGCCACGATCACGAGCGTCAGCACGATGGGCGAGGATTGCAGCGCCATGGTCGAT
>JAQCHR010000456.1 GCA_027619655.1 Pseudomonadota bacterium | reverse complement strand
CGACCTCGGCGATGCGGCCTTCGACACCTCGAACGATTCCCGGCTGAAGGCGCAGGACTTCGCCCGCCGAAATCCGCCCACGCTGGCCCCCGAAGACACCCTGGACCGGGCCATCAAACTTATGGATTCGGTCCATGAGGAGCACATCGCCGTCGTGACGGACCGATATGTCATGCGGGTCGTCGGCTTTGTCCACCAACTGGACGTCATGTCCGCCTATAACCGGGCCGTGCTGGAAAGCCGCGCCGAGGAACAGGGCGACGTATAAACGGGGCGTCAGGCGGCTCTCCGCCGGGTTTCCCTGTGCAACGTATACAGCCCGCTGCCCACGACCAGCACCGCGCCGGTGATCATATAGGCGTCCGGAACGTCGCCCCAGACGACGTATCCGATCACCGCGGCCCAGACGATGGACAGGTATTTGAACGGCGACACCACGGCCGCCGCGACCAGCTGGAACGCACGGATTGTCAGGAAATGGGCGGTTCCGTTGATCAGCCCGGCCACCATGAAGATGGCCCAGTGTTCCGGCGGCGGCATGGTCGTGCCGGTCCACAGCATGGTCAGCGCGCCAAAACCTACGGAAACGGTTATGGTGTAGAACAGGATGGTCTCGGTCGAATCATGGGCGCGGAGCCGCCGGGTCAGGATATCGCGCAGCGCCATCACCACCGCGACGCCGAGTGGCAGCAGCACCAGCCAGCCGATCCCTTCGCCGCCAGGGCGGGTCATCACCAGCACGCCGGCGAACCCGACCGATACCGCACTCCATCGCCGCCAGCCGACCGATTCGCCCAGCAGCCAGGGCGACAGCGCCGTGACGATCAGCGGGCTGAGGAAGACAATGGCGAAAACATCCGCTATGGGCATCAAAGCCAGCGCGGAAATGATCAGCACCCCGGCCGCGGTATTCAGCAGCCCCCGGATGAGGTTCACGCCCGGCTCGCGGCTGCGCAGCGTGGCCAGCCCCCCGGCCCGCCACATGAAAAACGCCAGCGGCAGATACGCCCAGATCCCGCGGTAGAAGAATATCTCGCCGAAATGGTAGTCCGCCGTCAGCCATTTGGAGACGGCGTCCTGTGACGTCAGCATCATCGTGCCGGCGATCATATAGAATATCCCGCGCGCCACCGAGCCGGATGCCGCGCGGGGCGGATGGATCAATCTTCGGGCCGCAGCATTTCGAAGACCTTTTCGGTCGCGCTGTAATCCATGTAGCCATGCCGGGCCAGCGGGTGATAGGCGGCAGTGTTGATCATGCCGTCCTCGACGATCCGGTCGTCGATATGGACGCCGACCACCTGGCCGATGATCATCGTGTTGCGGGATGTCGCGTTGGAGCTCGGCATGCTGATCCGGGTCAGGAACTTGCACTCCAGGCTCGCCGGGGCTTCCTTCACGCGCGGGACTTTCACATGCACGCAGTCGGCGGGCGTGACCCCGGCCAGCGCGAATTCATCGACGCTGGCATCGACATGCGCCGAAGATTTGTTCATCGCGTCGCGCAGCTCCCAGCTGCACAGGTTGACGACGAATTCGTTGGTTTCCTCGATATTGTTCAGCGTGTCTTTCGCGCCACCCTTGGGTCGGGGACCGTTCGGCGCGAAGAACACCATTGGCGGGCTGTCCGCCACCGCGTTGAAATAACTGAACGGCGCCAGGTTCAGCACGCCCTTGCCGTCTATGGTGCTGACCCAGGCGATCGGGCGCGGCGCGACCAGCGCCTTGAACGGGTTGTGCCGCAGATTGTGCTTCTTGGGGTCGTCGTAAAACATGGCATGCTCCTGAAAACTGTAATGTTGCCGCGCAGCTTATAGACCGGCGCCCGGTCAGCCCACCGCCTCGCTGAAGGCGACCAGCGCATTCAGCGCGCGCGGAAACCCGGTATAGGGCCCGGTCTGGATGATCGTTTCGATCACCTGCTGCTTCGTGACCCCCGCATTCATCGCCGCCTGGCCGAACTTGGCCACCTGCGGCAGGAAATCGATGGCGGTAAAGGAAGCGACGGCACAGATCCCGCGCTGCCGGTGGTCGAGGTCCGGCCGCCCCCAGATATCCCCGTACCCGTAGGCAATCGCCGTGGGATAGAGCTGCGACGTCACCGGATGGTCCGGCGCGGCGTATCCCTTCTGCGCCCGGTCGCCATGCAGCTTGTTCATCGTCTCGACGCCAAGCGCCATCAGCGCCTCGGCATCAAGGTTCGGCATTTCGGTATCCGGCACCGTGACGCCCGCTGCCTCGAAGGCTTCCTTCGCCACGATCAGCGCATTCAGCATCGCCGGGAATCCGTTATACAGCGCGCAATGCACGAAGACCTCCTGGATCGTCCGCGCCGGCACGCCGATATTGATCGCCCCGGAGATATAGCGCTTGAGTTGCGGCAGGCGCTGCTGCGACATCAGGGCGGCCAGCACCGCCAGCATCCGGTCTTCCAGCGCCAGATGCGGCCGCGCCCAGACCGACCCGAACACCATCTCTTCCGTCAGCTGTTCGATCCCCGGCGCCAGCGTACCGATATTGCTGGTCCCGACAAAGCCCAGCTTCTCGCGGATGGCGGTGCCCTTCTTTCGCAGTTCTTCCCGTGTGGTCATGGTTTTCCCCTTCGTGTCATGCGCGTTCATGCGTTGGCGGCAATTCTGCGCATCCGGCGGCGCGGCAGGCAAGCCGGCTTCGCATCGCGGGTGGAATGGCGCATAATCGGCGCAAATCGAACCAGGGAGGATAGGGCATGGATCTCGGACTCAAGGGCAAGAAGGCCATCGTCACCGGCGGCACACGGGGCATCGGCCGCGCCATTGCCGAAACGCTGGCGGCAGAGGGCTGCGCCGTGGCCACCTGCGCCCGCGATGGTGCTGCGGTGGATGCAACTGTCAAGGCGCTGGCGGCGATGGGGGTAAAGGCCACCGGCCGCGCTGTCGATGTGACCGATACGGAGGCGACGGCAAAATGGGTCAGGGACGCCGCCGCCGAACTGGGCGGGATCGATATCGTCGTCGCCAATGTCAGCGCGCTGGCCGGCGGCGCGGGCGAAGACGCCTGGCGCCGCATGATGGAAGTGGACATGCTGGGCACGGTCCGGGTCGCCGAGGCGGCGCTGCCCTGGCTGGAAAAATCGGACGCGGCGTCCTTCGTTTCGATTTCCAGCACCGCGGCGCTGGAATCATCGCAGGGCATTCGGGCCTATACCGGCATCAAAGCCGCCTTGATCGCCTATATGGCCAACGCCTCCAACGCCTGGGCCGAAAAAGGCATTCGCGCCAATACGGTATCC
>JAQCHR010000015.1 GCA_027619655.1 Pseudomonadota bacterium | reverse complement strand
CAAGGTTTCGCTGCAGCATACCTGGCTACTGGGGGAGGGACAGTTCCTGCTGACCGGGCTGGACTATGCGACGAACCTGTACAAGGAACCCGACCCGGCCATTACGCCATTCCAGACCCGCCATGATACGCAGGTACGCTTCCGCGTCACGTGGCGACGGCGGTGGCCCTGAACTGCATGGCTGTGAATATTCCCGATGCCTATGAATCCCGGTCGTTTGACTTCAGCGGCACCCATGCCTTTGACCGGAAGACCGGCTATCATTCGAAGAGCTTCCTGACGCTGCCTCTGCTGAACAGCGAGGACTCGGCCATCGGCTTGCTACAGTTGATCAACGCACGGGATTCCACCGGGGCGGTGGTCCCTTTTTCGCCCAGCCTGCAGCCGATCATCGAGGCGCTGACCAGCCAGGCGGCGGTCGCGCTTGACAAGGAAATGTTGATCCTGGGGCAGCGGGCGCTGCTGGATTCCTTCATCGAACTGATGGCGGGCGCGGTCGATGCGAAATCGGCCTATACCGGCGGGCATTGCCAGCGGGTGCCGTATCTGACGAAAATGCTGGCCAAGGCGGCCTGCGATTCCGACGATCCGAATTTTCGCGATTTCGACCTGAACGAAGAGGAATGGTACGAACTGCATCTCGCCGCCTGGCTGTATGATTGCGGCAAGGTCACGACGCCGGAATTCGTCGTCGACAAGGCGACCAAGCTGGAAACGATCTATAACCGGATTCATGAGGTCCGGGCCCGGTTCGAGATTTTGCGCCGGGATGCTGAAATCGAATGCCTGAAAGGGAAACTCGCGGGCGGTGACCCGGCCGAACTCGACGCCGCGTTTGAAGCGCAATGCCGGCAGCTTGACGCGGATTTCGCCTTTGTCGCCGAATCGAACCTCGGTGGCGAGTTCTTCGCGCCCGAGGATGTCGAGCGGTTGCGCGAAATCGGCCGCCGTGTCTGGTATCGGCATTTCGACCACACGCTGTGCCTGTCCTGGGAGGAGCGGTCGCGCCTCGGCAAGGTCGAGCCCCGGGAAGGACCGGCGCCGCAACAATTGCTGGAGGACCGTTATGACCACAAGACGCCCGAATACGACAACGGCGAATTGTACAACCTGTCGATCGTCCGCGGCATGCTGACGGCGGAGGAACGCAAGAAGATCAACGATCATATCGTCGTCACGATCAATATGCTGGAACAGTTGCCGTTTCCCCGCTCCCTGCGCCGGGTGCCCGAAATTGCCGGCGGCCACCACGAAAAAATGGACGGTACCGGTTACCCGCGCGGGCTGACCCGGGACGAGATGTCGCTGCCGGCCCGGATGATGGCGATTGCCGATATTTTCGAGGCGCTGACCGCGGCGGACCGCCCCTACAAGAAGGCCAAGATGCTGAGCGAGTGCCTGAGCATCATGAGCTTCATGCGCAATGACGCGCATATCGACCCCGACCTGTTCGAATTGTTTCTCCGGTCCGGAGTCTGGCGCGAATATGCCGAGCAGTTCCTCGACCCGGGGCAGATCGATGAGATTGATATCGCGGATTATCTTGCCGAAAAGTCTGAATAATCCGGCCGCAATCCGTGCCGGTATGCGATAACGCCTCTCCTACTTGAACAATGCTACAGGGCCCCGCCGTGATATCTCCGCGCCAGTTTCTGAACGATATTTTCCAGGCCGCCGTCGATGCGGCACAGCCCGCATTATGCTTGCCACCGCATCTGCCGGCGCCGCCGAAGGGCCGCACCGTCGTGATCGGTGCGGGCAAGGCCTCCGCGGCCATGGCCAGGGTGCTGGAAACCCATTGGGATGGCCTCCTGTCGGGCCTGGTGGTCACGCGCTACGGGCACAGGGTCGATTGCGAACGGATCGATATCGTCGAATCGTCGCATCCGGTACCCGATGCCGCCGGGGTTGCCGCCGCCGAAGGCATCGTGGCGCGACTGCAGGGCCTGACCGAAGACGATCTCGTCATCTGCCTGATTTCGGGTGGCGGGTCGGCGTTGATGACCCTGCCGATGCCGGGGCTGACGCTCGACGACAAGATTTCCGTCAACCGGGCACTTTTGCGCAGCGGCGCGAACATTGCCGAAATGAACTGCGTGCGCAAACATCTCTCGGCGGTCAAGGGCGGACGCCTGGCCGCCGCCGCCGCGCCCGCAAGGCTGGTGACACTGGCGATTTCCGATGTGCCCGGGGATGACCTCGCGGTCATCGCGTCAGGACCGACCGTGCCCGACCCCACGACCTTTGCCGAGGCGCGCGATATTCTCGCCCGCTATGGCGTATCCCCGCCAGCACCGGTCGCGGCATTTCTGGCCACAGCAGCGGAAGAGACGCCAAAGCCGGGCGATCCGCGCCTGGCCAATTGCCGAACGGTTCTCATCGCCGCGCCGCAGGCGTCGCTCGAAGCGGCGGCGGCGGTCGCTCGCCGGGCCGGGGTCACGCCCGTGATCCTGGGCGATGCCATCGAAGGCGAATCCCGTGAAGTCGCCATCGTCCATGCTGGGATCGCGCGGCAGGTCGCACGCCATGGGCAGCCGGCCGGCGCACCGGCGGTGCTGCTGTCGGGCGGAGAAACTACGGTAACGGTGCGCGGCAACGGGCGCGGCGGACGCAATGCGGAATTCGCGCTGGGCCTGGCCATCGCGCTGGACGGTGCGGCAGGCATTTCGGCCATTGCCTGCGATACGGACGGCATCGACGGCAGCGAGGACAATGCGGGCGTACTCGTCACGCCCGATACACTGGCGCGGTCCGCTGCCCGGGGGATCAACGCCCGGGCCCTGCTGGATGCGAATGACGCCTACAGCCTGTTTTCGGCGCTGGATGATCTGGTGATGACCGGCCCGACGCTGACCAACGTCAACGACTTCCGCGCCGTGCTGATCGAATAGCGGTATTCAGGCGGTCCGGCGGATGACATAGGTGAAGACGTCGCCATCTTCCGTCCACTCGACCAGTTCGTTTCCGGTCGTATTGCAGAAATGCTTGAAATCGATCACCGACGCCGGGTCGGTCGCGAGCACGGTCAGGGTGTCGCCGGGCGCGACTTCCTTGATGGCGCGCCTGGCCTTCAGAACGGGGATCGGGCATTGATGCCCTTTGGTGTCGAGTGTCGTGTTCATTGCCGCTTATCAGTTCCTTCGGAAGAGCATATTGCCGCCCAGCCCGGCCAGAACCGCGATGACAATCGCCGCGATGCCGTACAGGGCGCTGTGCTGGTGCGCCGCGCGATACAGTTCCGCTTCAAGGCCGGTCTTGTTGATGGCCAAGGGTACTACCTGGCTACTGACGACTTTCCGGTTTTCTATCAGATAGGTGCGTATCGAATATACGCCAACCTGCACGTCTGCCGGAAAGAAAACCGTACTGCGAAACAGTCGCCCGCCCGCCAGCTTCATTTGTCCTGTGTCTTTGCCGTAATGGCCCGCCTGTTGCTTATTACGAATCAGGGCGTTGCGAAATACAGTGGCTTCGGCGGCGGAGACGTCGCCCAGCGGCCGGATACTCAAATTGTCCAAACCGATATGATGCTCTTCGCGAAGCGCGGCCGGCAGCCAGTCGCCCAACTCGTCGGTGGAGAGGACCTGATAGAACGCCGGGACATGCTCGAAGGTGACCTCGCTGCCGTTGACCCAGATTCCGGCAACCCGCTCCTTCATCCGGATTGTCGCATTATTGGCGGGCCCCTCGATTACGATGACAACCTTGCCCTTGCCCTTGGTGGACCCGAACAGCAGGACTTCCGTGCCGGTAAAGCCCGCCGTTATGGCGACAAAGTCCTTTGACAGGTCGACGATAACCGGTGGGTCCGCACTATCGGCCGGCGACACGCCGGTGCTCATTGCCAGGCAGGCGGCGAATATGCCGGCGATCGCCTTCAATGCCCCTCTCCCGTCACCAGGCTGAATACGTCGGACGGCCGCACAATCAGGTCGAATACAATTTTACCGCAGACGGTGAGCACCATGAGCGCCAGCAACCCCCGCAACTGCTCGCCGCGCAGTTTGGCGCCGAGACGGGTGCCGACCTGCGCGCCGATCACCGCGCCAAGCATCAGCAATATCGCCAGCACGACATCGACGGTCTGGTTCATGGTCGCCTGCAGGAATGTGGCGTTGGCGGTCACGAAGATGATCTGGAACAGGGACGTGCCGACGACGACCGAGGTGGGCATGCCCAGCAGGTAGATCATCGCGGGCACCATGATGAACCCGCCGCCGACGCCCATGATCGCCGACAGAATACCGACGCAGACACCGATCAGCAGCGGCAGCAGGGCGCTGATATACAGTTTCGAGCGCCGGAACCGCATCTTGAACGGCAGGCCGTGCAGGAAATTGTGCTGGTGCAGCTTGCGCCGGTTGGCGTTGGGCGACCGGCTGCGCCGCATCGTGCGCAGGCTTTCCACCAGCATTAGCATGCCGATGCTGCCCAGGAAAATCACGTAGGAAAGCATGATGACGAGGTCGATCTGTCCCACTTCCCGCAGCAGCCGGAACAGCCAGACGCCGAAGGTGGACCCGACAAGGCCGCCGACAAGCAGGATACCGCCCATCTTGAAATCGACATTGCCGCGCCGCCAATGCGCCATGACGCCTGAAACGGATGACGCGATGATCTGGTTCGCTTCCGTGCCGACCGCGACCGCAGGCGGAATTCCCAGGAAAATCAGCAATGGGGTCATCAGAAATCCCCCGCCCACGCCAAATATCCCAGACAGGGTTCCCACGGCAATGCCGAGAAATAGAAAAACCAGCACGTTCACCGAAATCTCAGCGATCGGCAGATATAAAAACATTCCGGGGCCGCCGTTGTTCCAGGGCCAGTTACAGGCAGTTACCTCGTTCAAGATCGCAAACCGGCGAACCGCAATTGCGATCAGGGGCCGCCGCCGCGGTGAGAATCATCCGCGCTTGCCCATTGATAGTCAATGAAGTTTTTCCCATTGGATAGCGCATTATGTCGCTTTTCTTGCCGCTTTGCGAAGGGCGCGCCGGTTTTGCCGCTTATCGGGCCATAATATTACAATAAGTGGTATGTCGTTGCCGTTGACCCGTCTCAATGGCGACTGGCCCAACCGGTAGCGCAGGGCTTCCTCCGTCTGATAAGGTGCCGCCGCGGTCCTGCGGCCGGGGAATGATCAGGGAGATTCAGATGGAATACAGGCATATCCTATTCGATGTCAGCGAGGAGATCGCGACGGTCACGTTGAACCGGCCCGAAGCGCGCAATGCGCTGACCCCGGAAATGCGCGAGGACCTGACCCATGCGCTCGGCGAGATCCGCAAACGCGCGGGCAAGGACATCAAGGCGATGATCCTGACCGGGGCGGGCCGCGCCTTCTGCGCCGGCGGCGACGTCAAGGCGATGGGCACCAGAAGCAACCGCGCGCCCGACCAGCGCGCCATGATGCGGGCCTTTCATAACACCCTGTTCGAGCTCACCAATGCCGAACTTCCTGTGATCTCCCTGATCGACGGGGCGGCGGCCGGCGCGGGCGCCAATATCGCGCTGACGGCCGACTTCGTACTGGCGACGCCGCGCGGTTTCCTGATGCAGGCCTTTGCGCGGATCGGCCTGATTCCCGACTGGGGCGGGTTCTATATCCTGCCACGGCTGGTCGGCATGCAGAAGGCGCGCGAGCTGATCTTTACCGCCCGGCGCGTCTATGCGGAGGAAGCGAAGCAGATCGGGCTGATCTACGACGTGGTCGGCCAGGAGACCGCGATGGCCGAAGCCCGCGCGTTTGCGAAGAAACTGGCCAAGGCGCCGACGGCGGCGATCGGTGTGGCGAAGAATATCCTGAACCAGTCCTACAACCAGGACATCCGGACCCTGTCGGAGCTGGAGGCGATGGGCCAGTCGATCTGCCGCGACACCGATTTCCACAAGGAAGCCGTTCGCCGCTTCGCCGCGAAGGAACCGCCGCTGTATGACTGGGAGGCCATGCAGGACGCGGGCGACGATTGACGCGGGAGGGATTTTCTACCCCTCCATCAGCCCGGCGACCGTGAACCCGCCATCGGCCGCATAGGTGTGGCCGGTGACGAAGCTGCATTCGTCCGAGGCGAGGAACGCCGCCACGGTGGCGATTTCCGAAGGCTTGCCGAAGCGGCCCAGCGGCATGCGGGTCCGGGCGCTGCCCATCAGTTCGCCCTGAACCTCCGGCCGGGTGAGGGTCGGGCCGGGGGCGACGGCGTTGACATAGATGTCGTGCGCCGCCAGTTCGATCGCCATGGATTGGGTCAGGTTGATGATACCCGCCTTGCTGGCCCCATAGGCGGCACGGCCCCGCCCGCCGAAAATACCGGAATTAGACGCCACGTAGACGATGCGTCCGCCATGGCCCTGCTTGACCATCTGCCGCGCCGCGACCTGCCCGCAGAGGAATCCGCCATAGAGGTTGGTATCGATGACGCGATGCCACAGGTCGTCGGTCATCTCCAGGAACGGCTCCCGGTCCATCAGCCCGGCGCTGCAGGCGAGGATATCCAGCTTTCCCCAGTGTTCGACGGCACGGGCAACAGCCGCCTCCACTTCGGCGCGTTGACTGATATCCGCGATGCACAGCTCCGCTGTCGCACCGACTGCGCGTAATTCGATGAGCGCCTCGCTGGCCTGATCGGGGTTGATATCAACGACAAGTACCTTTGCGCCTTCCGATGCCAGTCTCGCGGCAATGGCCTGGCCGATGCCGTGGCCGGCGCCGGTGACCAGGGCGACCTTGTTTTCAAACCGCATGTTGTTTCCCCCTGTAAGTATCGTCAGTCCGGCAAAGCGTCGCGCAGCAGGGTGCCGAAGGTGACCATTTCCGGACTGGTGACCCGATAGGTATGGATGGCGCTGACAATCTCTGCGCCCTGTTCGGCGGTCGGCGGGGTCAGGCCTGCGGGAACCTGCGGCAGATCGGCGATGATGTCGTCGGCGGCGGCGATGATATTCGTGGCGATGGAAACGCGCTTCTTTCGCTCCGCGTCGCTTTTCAGCACCGGTTCGACCAAGGTCACGGCATGGGCCATATAGGCGGGCCAGGGGGTGAACAGCCGGTACAGGCCCGGTACGAAGGGCGATCCCCCCAGCATCGTGCCGAGCTGCATCAGCAGGTCGTGCTGGTCCTTCGGCAGGTCGCCCATGTTCGGCAGGCCCGGCAGCGGGTCGAGCATGGGGGGCGCCGTCCAGGCCGGCCAGTCCGTGCGGCGGCCCTGCGGTACGGCGCCCTGGATCAGCTTTTCGACAATACCGGCAAACAGCAGGTTGATCGGCGAGACGCGGATGAAGTTCTCGCAGATATTGCGCAGCGATATCAGCCCGGCATCGTCTACCCCCATCAGCCGCAAAGCCGCGCGGGAAAGCTTCGGAAAGGGCGCCACATCGACCGTCGCGGCCCGCTGCCAGGCGGTTTCCGGGATCGTGCCGTCCAGGAAGGCCGGCCGGCAGGCGGCCCAGGCATATTCCAGGCAGTTCGGCTTCGTCGCCACGTGACGCTGCAGCGAGGATACATAGGGAACGGCACAATAGGTGCGGATTTCGTCGTATATCCGGGCAATTTCCCCGGTCGCCTGCGATTCGAGTATCTCGGCCATTTCTCGGCTCTCTCTTTCTCTTTCTGTCCGGGTTATGCGCTGCGCCTTGGCTATTCCTGCGGATAGCGCCAGGGCTTTTCCGGCTGTGCGGCATCCTCGTCAATGGTCCAGTGCGGCAGGGAGAACCCCGCCGCCACTTCGACATAGACCATCTTCACCCTTGTGCCGATGCCGACGCGTTTGATCATCTCCGGCGGGGCGAACTGGCCATCCGCCGTCATCAGGTTCCCGGCGACGCGCAAGGCTTCATGCTCGCTCGGCGCACCCTTCTGTGTATCCAGGTCGGCTAGGATGACCATATACGGCACCTTGTCCCGGAACGCCGGCTGGATCGGGTGGTGGACTTCGGCATAGGAATGCACCGTGCCCTTGCCCTCGACCGGCACCCATTCACTCTCCCGTTCGCCCGTCCAGGGACAGGCCGTGGTCGGCGGGTAACGCAGCAATCCGCTGGTCTTCCCGCGCTGCAGGTGGAACGACCCCTCATGGCAATGACGGAAGAATTCCAAGTTTTCGTGGTCCAGGTCATCGATGCTGAGCATCATGCCCATGTATTCGCCTTGTACCGGCATAATTTCTCTCCCCCCTTTATTTGTGGTCGCGGGCCATGACCATGGCCGACCCGGTGCCCGGATTGGCCCAGCCGAGATTGGCGCTCAATTCGGCATTCTTGACCTGCCGGCAGCCGCCCTCGCTGTAGTCATAGGTATGCTGCTTCTTGCCATCCGGTCCGACGGGGCAGGAATCGTCCACTTCGCCGCGGAGCTGGCGGGTGTTCTCGATCACCATGTTCATGCCGTGGGTATAGCCTTCGCACAGATGCCCGCCCGACGTGTTGTTCGGCCGCTTGCCGCCCAGTTCGATGGCGCCCGATGATACATAGTCGCCGCCTTCGCCCTTCTTGCAGAAACCGTAATCCTCCAGCTGCAGCATGGTGGTGAAGGTGAAGGCGTCGTAGGAACCGGTAACGTCGATATCCTCCGGCCCGACGCCCGCGTTCGGCCACAGGATATTCTTGGCGTAATGCCCGGCGACGGTGGAAATCGGTCCGTGCTGGTAATGCATGTCGGCGCGCGGCTTGCTCACGCGGCCGGCAACTGACTGGATCACCGCGGCCCGGTTGCGGCAGTCGCGCGCCCGGTCCAGGCGGGTGACGATGACGCAGGTGGCGTTATCGGTTTCCACGCAGCAATCCAGCAGGTGCAGCGGCTTGCAGATGATGCGGGAATTGATCACATCCGCTACCGTGTAGCGCTTCTTGTAATAGGCCTTCGGATTGTTGGAGGCGTGCTTGGCATGCGCCTGCTTTACATGCGCCACCTGTTCCGGCGTGGTGCCGTAATCATACATGTGGCGCAGGAAGGTCGGCGCGAACATCTGCCCGGCGCTCTGCCAGCCATAGGCGCGGTTGTGGATCTGGTCGCCGACGATGGGCACGGCGGACCGCGCACCGGTGCCGCCGATGCGGATCTGGCTGTAGCCGTTCATCGCGCGAAAGATTGCCACCGTCTTGCACATGCCGGCCTCGATCACCCCCATGGCGATGCCGATCAGCGCCTCGATCGACGATCCGCCGCCATGCACATCCATGTAGAAATTCAGCCGGATGCCCAGGTCGCCAGCGACGAAATTGGCGAAGGTGGAATCATTGCCGGAATAGTCCAGCATGCCGTCGATATCCGCGGCGGTCATGCCAGCGTCTTCCATCGCATTGCCGATGGCCCAGGTGGCGAGCGCCCGGGTGGTTTCATCCGAGCCGCGACGGTAGCTGGTTTCCCCGACTCCGCAGATGGCGTATTTTCCGCGCAGATATTTTTCCGACGACGCATCGATCGCATTGGCTGGCGACATGGTTCCCTCCCTGATGGCGCGCAAATGTTGCGTCCTGCTATTTAAGCACACGCGACGGCATGCGGTTCAAGGGGGATGTGCGGGCCGCCGGGAATTCGGCGCGGCACGCTATTTGACCGGCACGTACCGGAACAGGGTCAGATGAACGGGTCGTGCGACCATTGCAGCAATGCCTGGCGCTGGCGGCGGCGGCAGAAAATGTCGCCCGGTTCGCAATTGGCGCGGATCTGACCCGCATGGCGGGCAAAGCCGCGCCAGCGCTTGATCTGTTTTTCGTCGATTTCGAACATGCGCCGCCCCAGCCAGTAGCGGCAATACCACTGGAACCAGCCGCGCGGGTCGGGGCCAAGGATCCAGCCCTTTTCCCGCCATACGCTCAGCGGCTGGCGGCTTTTGATGCCGAAATGGTTGATCGACGGATCGGGAACCGCGCTGGTCTTCGCGGTTTCGAACCAGTCATCGGGCAGCTCGGCGCGGCAATCGTTGCAATATTTGCCTTCGAACACGCCCAGCGCCAGCATTTCCTTCGGCGTGAAATGCGGTTCGAATCCGGGCCCGAAATCCTCGCCCGGCGGCGCATCCAGCCGGTAGCTGTAATTGGACTGCATGCTGTCATTTACGGTAACGGTATCGCCGATCTTGTACATATGGCCTGATCCATTGCCCTTGTATCCTCGCCTATCCTAACATCTTTTTCGAAAAAGCCGGCGTATCATCGCCGGATCCAGCCGGGGGAGACAGGACGTGGCGCAGGAGAGGCTTTCGATCGCAATTGTCGGGGCGGGCATAGGCGGGCTTGCGGCGGCAGCGGCGCTGCGGCGGGTCGGGCATGAGGTCGCGGTCTACGAACAGGCGCATGCCTTCGCGCGGATCGGCGCCGGGATCCAGCAGGCGCCGAACGCGGTGAAGGTGCTGCGCGGGCTGGGGCTGGAGGAACGGCTCGGCCAGCTGGCGGCGCGGCCGGACGCCCAGATGAACCGCGTCTGGGATACCGGCGAGGTCAAGTGGAACAAGCCGATGGGCGGCCCGATGGCGGATGATTACGGCGCGCCGTATTTCCACCTGCATCGCGGCGACCTGCACATGGCGCTGGCGGAAATCGTGCCCGAAGACATCGTGCACCGGGACCGGAAACTCGTCGACCTGTCGCAGGATGCCGATGCGGTGACGCTGCGTTTCGAAGACGGCAGCACGGCGCAGGCGGAAATCGTCATCGGCGCGGACGGCGTGCATTCGGTGGTGCGGCAGGTGCTGCTGGGCGTCGAAAAGCCGCAGTTTTCCGGCCGGGTCGCCTATCGCACGACCTTTCCGGCGGCACTGCTCGGCGATGTGCCGATTGACGATTACGCAAAATGGTGGGGCTCGGACCGCCATATCGTCATCTATTACATCACGCCGAACAAGGACGAGATCTACTTCGTGACCAGCACGCCGGAACCCGATTTCACGACCGAATCCTATTCGGCCAAGGGTGACCTCGCCACCCTGCGCAAGGCGTATGAAGGGTTTCACCCGCATGTCCAGGCGGTGCTGGCGGCCTGCCCGGAGGTCTATAAATGGGCGCTCTATGTGCGCGATCCGCTGCCGCGCTGGGGCCGGGGGCGGGTGACGCTGCTGGGCGATTCTTGCCATCCGATGACGCCCTATATGGCGCAGGGCGCGGCCACTTCGCTCGAGGATGCCGCCGTACTATCGCGCTGCCTGGACGGAATCGGTGCGGGGGATGTGGCGCGGGCGCTGCGCCGCTACGAGGACAGCCGCCGTGAGCGCACCGCGCGCATCCAGACGATCTCGCGGCTCAACGACATGGACAGGATCCGCGAGGAAACCGACCGTACCTATCGCTATGACGCGTGGACCGCGCCGCTCGCGCCGATGCCGGCACTGGCGGACGCGTAACGCGCCGCCGGACGCTGTCAGGAAGCAATCGTCCGTTGCCGTAATTCGGCTGCGGCGTCGTCCGGCATCGCGCGTGAGGGCGCCCATCGCGCCACTTTTTCGAACAGTTCGTTCTTGTCGATCGGTTTGGTCAGGTAGTCGTTCATGCCGGCGCCAAGCGCCTCGTTCCGGTTGCTCTGCATGGCATGTGCGCTGACGGCAATGATCGGGATATCGGCTTGGGCGCAATCCATGGTGCGGATTTTCCGGGTGGCGGCGATGCCATCCATTTCCGGCATCTGGATATCCATCAGCACGATGTCATAGGGCTGGCTGCGCAGCATATCGACGGCTTCGGCGCCATTATCGGCAAGATCGATCACGTATCCCTTGGTCTTGAGCAGCGAGGTAATCAGCATCTGGTTGATCTGGTTGTCTTCCGCCACCAGAATACGCAGTACGCCGTCCGCCGCAGGCGTGCCATCGGGCATTTCATCCGGCGGCGGCGCCAGTGCCGCCAGCGATTGTTCGGTGCGGGATGCCGGCGCGGCTTTGTCCAGTTCCCCGATGCAGCGGATCAGGGCGCCCGGTCGCAGTGGCTTGGGCGGGGCCGCATCGAAACCGTGCTTGTGGACCGCGGCATTCGAGTTGAACTGGCCGGATGACGAGGACAGCACCAGCCGGACGTCTTCGCTGCCCGGCAGCGCGCGGATAATTTCCGCCAGATCCAGCCCGTCGGTTCCGGGCATCATATGGTCGATGATCATCAGGTCGAACGGCACGCCGCCGCTATTGTCCTGGCCAATTTTCCGGACGGCGCTTTCCGCGCCGGTGGCGACCGTGACATTGGCGCCGAGGGCGGAGAGCTGACGTTCGAAAACAAGGCGATTGACGGCGTTGTCGTCAACGACGAGGACACGCCGACCGTTCAATGACTGGGCCAGGTCCCGCGACCAGCTTTCCGGCGCCTCCGGCCGTTCGAAGGGAACGGTAAACCAGAACACGCTGCCGCCTTCGGGGCGCTGTTCGACCCCGATCTCGCCGCCAATCAGCGTCACCAGGTTCTTGCAGATCGCAAGGCCGAGGCCGGTGCCGCCATACTGGCGCGTCGTCGAACCGTCGGCCTGCTCGAACTGCTTGAAAATAGATTCCAGCTTGTCATCCGGGATTCCGATCCCAGTATCCGTGACGGCGAAATGCAGGACAGTCCTGTCGTTCCGGGCGTCCAGAACGCTAACAGACACTTCGACAGCGACGCCGCCATCCTCGGTAAACTTGATGGCGTTGCTGATCAGGTTCAGCATGATTTGCCGGATCCGGCCTTCGTCGCCGATCAGGCTCTCGGGAATGTCAGCGTCGATATAGGTCGGAATTTCCAGGTTCTTGGCATGGGCGCGCAGCGCAAACAATTCGACGGTGCTGTCCAGCATCGGCACGATCTAGAAGGCGCGCGGTTCGATCACCAGTTTGCCGGCCTCGATTTTTGAAAAATCGAGGATGTCGTTCAGAATGCCCAACAGCGCCTCGCCCGATTGCACGATTGTTTCGGCATACTGGCGCTGCACGTCGCTCAGCCTTGTATCGAGTATCAGACCCGCCATGCCCAGGACCCCGTTCAGCGGTGTCCGAACTTCGTGGCTCATATTGGCAAGGAACTCGGCCTTGGCGCGCTCGCTGGCCTGTGCCCTGTCGCGCTGGATTTCCAGATCCGCCTTCTGGGCACGAAGGGAGCGGGCAGCGGCGATGAGCGCCAGCAAGGGCAGGCCGATCGCTATCATGACAATAGCGGCTATTTCGAAGCCGAAAATGACAAACTCCCGACGGATTTGCGCGGCATGCAAGGTCTGATCGACATAGAGTTCTGCGACTGCTTCGGTTCTGCCGTTTACGATAACCGGAACGTATGTTTCGACGTAGACGTCAGGGCGGTCCGGGTTTTTGCTTCCGTCCTCGACCTGGGAATACGCGTTTCCGCTGGCGAGTACGCTGGCGGCCCTGGGATTGTGGGTCAGGATATCGCCATCCGGGGTTGCCGGAACGGTCAGGTCATCCGAGACGAGGGCCAGCCGCCCGTTGCTGTCGAACAGCTTGAAGCGGAATACGTCGCCAAAGCGGCGCATGGCGCTCAGGAAAAAGATATCCGACACGCTCGGGGGCGTGCCCTTGGCAATGGCGCCGAGATGCGGCATCTGGGCGCCAACATAGCGCGACCAGGCATGTCCATTGCGTTCCGCTTCCCGCTTCACCATTTCCGTGGCCGTGCGGTCCAGAATGACGGAACCGGCCAACAGAATGCCGATGACGCCCAGGGCGATGACCGTGTAGAGCGCTTTGGTATTGGCAAGCAGGTAATCGAAACGAGGCATGATCGGTCCGCATCGCAGGGTAAAGGAACGGGTGTTTATAGGACGCACGGCCTAACCTTTTATTAACGACAGACAGGCGGGCCGGGCCGGGTCTCTGGACGCGCCGGACCGCCCCTTTTACGATGGGTCGCAACACGGTCGGGTTCGGGCCGGTCAACAGGGCGGGGGAAGATCACATGGGTATCGGTCCAACAGGTATCGGCTTTGTCGGCTGCGAATTGCGCAGCGCCGCGACGGATGGGGGCGGGCACGGCCACAGCCATACGGAACGCCGCGAGGTGCATGTCAACGGCACGCGGATCAAGACGGTCGATATCCACGCCCATTGTGCGGTGCCGGCTGCGCTTGCCGCGGCGGATTTCCCGCTGGAGGCGCCGGGCCTGCTGATGGAGGACGTGACCACCCGCATTGCGGCGATGGATGCGCAGGGGCTGGATGTCTCCGCCCTCTCCATCAATCCGTGGTGGTACGACCGCGACCGCGACCTGTCGGCGGAAATCATCCGCCTGCAGAACGAGGCGCTGGTCGAGATGTGCGCCGCCAACCCGGACCGTTTCGTCGCCTTCGCCACCGCCGCGCTGCACCACCCGAAGCTAGCGGTCGAACAACTGGAGCATGCGGTGAAGAAGCTCGGCTTCAGGGGCGTCGGCGTCGCCGGCAGCGTCGACGGGCTGGAACTCGCCGACCGGAAATTCGACCCTTTCTGGGCCAAATGCGAGGAACTGGACGTGCTGGTCTTCCTGCATCCCAAGGGCGTGCGGGAACTGAACGACAGCACCCGCTTTAATGGCAACGGCTTCCTGCAGAACACGCTGGGCAACCCGCTGGAAACCACCATTGCGCTGACCCATCTGATCTTCGAGGGCACGCTGGACCGGCACCCGGGACTGAAGATCTGCGCGGCCCATGGCGGCGGCATGTTCCCGTCCTATGCCAACCGGCACGACGCGGTGATCCGCACCTTCCCGGGCAAGGTCGGCACGGTGCCGAAGAAGAAGCCGACCGATTACCTGCGCGACGGGCAGCTGTACTTCGACACCATCGTCTTCACCGAGGAGGCCCTGCGCCACCTGATCGCGGAGACCGGCGCCGACCGGATCATGATCGGCACAGACTACCCCTTCCCCTGGACCAGTACCGAGGTCGACCTCGTGCTGAACACGCCGGGACTGACCGATGACGAGCGCATCGCCATCCTGGGCGGCACGGCGGCGAAGCTGATGGGGCTTTGAGGCGCGCCTGCGTCAGCCGTTGAAATGGCCGATCGCCATGACGGTGACCGCCGCGGCGAGGCAGCCCCAGAAAAGCGCGCTGCGGACGTTCGGCGCCAGTGACCAGCGCCCGGCATCGTCGCTCTGCGTGCGGGCTTCCGCCGATGATCCCTGGGCCGGCAGGGAAGCGAGGAGCCGGGCGGCGATGGCCAGCGGCCCCGGCTTTTTCCAGCCGTCTTCCGGCAGCCGGGCGAGGATCGCCGCCAGGGCCTCCGCGGCGGCCGCCCGCGGCATTTCCGCCAGGCGCGCGGCTTCCTCCCACGGGTTCGGCCCCAGCCGCGCCAGGGCGGACAGGACAGTAAGCCGCTGCCCGTTTTCCTCCTCCCCGATGACGGCGAAGAGGAAGTCGTTGAAGCGCGAATGGCCGAGTGCGTATTCCTTGCGAAGCGTCATGCCGGTATTCCGTATTTGTCGCGCATCCAGGCCTCTACCTCCCGCGTCGCCTGTTCCTCGGTGGTGGAGGACCGCGCCTGGATCATGGCGGCAAGCTCTCCCGGCGTTTTTACCGTGGAGAGGTCATAGATGGTCAGGAATTCCCAAGTCTTCTGGGCGTCCTGCATGTAATCCCTTTTGCGTGAGATGGTACTTGTGCTCTCACCGCGACCGAAACCGAACATAAAATCTCCCTGAACGCCGATATTATCAAAATATAATAGCGAAATGAAAACGGAATTATTTCAACATTACTTAGCAATAAATAGGGAATTTATTATGGTATGCAACGTATATATCTAATATGCGCCATCCCTCATCTCGGCCGTTTTTACCTGCTGCGGTGACCCTGACGGTGGCCTAGATACCCGAGCGGGAAAATCATCATATCAGTGCGGCTAAAAAAAAAGAGAATTATCCCGTAATTCGGGAATAATATTCTTCCAATTTCAGTTGGATGTCTTTAATTCCGTTCCTCTATTGGACGCAGGGATGAAAATAGGGGTGGGATATCATGAAAAAATACGGTTTTTTAGCGGCTTGTGCCGCTTTGGCGGCATGCGCGTCGCCGCCGGAAAAAATTCCGGCACAATACGTTTCCGAATTGCAGTACTAGTCCTATGACTGCCAGCAACTGGAGATGGAAGCCCGACGGATCTCCGCGCGGACCGGCGAGTTGTACGGGAATGTGAAAAAGCTTGCGGACAATGATTCCGCGCAGATGGGGGTTGGGCTCATCCTGTTCTGGCCGACGCTGTTTTTCCTGGAAGGCGGCGATGGACCCGAAGCTGCCGAATACGCCCGCCTGCAGGGTGAAGCGGACGCCATGGAACGCGCGGCGATCAGCAAGAGCTGCATGAACAAGCTGGAGCGTTGGAAAAAGCCGGTGGAGGCGCAGGAAGCGCAAAGCTGATCCGCGTTCTTGGCAGTCTCCTGCCGGCATAGCCTGGCGGGCCGCGACATTCATCCGGCTTCGCCTCGCGTACCGATCGCCGCCAGCTTGGCGTCCGAGAGATAGGCGTAGCGGTTCACATGAACCGCGCTACCGGCGCCTTCGGCGACCGCATCGAAGCGGCGCATCACGTCGGCCGTCGGGCCATAGCCATGGGTGATGCCGCACATCCGCGAGCTTGCCGGTAGCGCGGCCCTGGCCGCGCGCATCTTGGCGGTCAGCCCTGCGGCGGGCGCCGGGTGCGGGTCGTCCGGTTCCGGGTAGCGGATATCGCCGGGCGTGCGTTCGGCGTCGGCGGCGAAACCCAGGATCGCGGTCAGCGCGCGGATGATGGCCGCCGGGGGGAAATCCGTGCGGGCCTGCAGCGCGGTCAGGATGTTCCGCTCGATCAGCGGCCAGTGCATCGTATAGGTCTTCACCCCGACCATGTCGCAGAGCGCGCCCAGCCGCGCGAGGTCGAAACCGGTCGCGATATTCAGCGGTGGCGGGAAGCATTGCAGGAAGACGCGCTTGCGCCCGCGACTGGATTCGGCCACCGTATCGCGCAGGAACCCGGCGTAATCCGCCACGATCTCCACCTTGAAGGCCGCCAGATCCGCCAGCACCGGCCAGGCGGCGAACAGGCTGTCGCGGAAGGAATCCGCATTATCCAGCGCGACCGTCCGGCGGCGGATTTCCGGCGTGCCCAGCGCGGCGAGTAATTCGCCCACGCCCCGGCGCAGCGCCGCGAAATCCAGCCCGGCGCGCGCCGCATAGGGGGCGGCGGCGGGGTTGAAGTCGAAGAACAGCGCCTCGAAGTGATAGGCCGGGTATTCCGGCCAGTCGAACTTGAACCCGTCCGCCTGCGGATAGGCGGCGCAGAGATCGGCGACGAATGCGCGCATATAGGCGCGCAGGTCCGGCGCAGCGAGCGAGGCGTTGCGGTCGACCCGCGCGTCGAACGCCGTGCCGTCGGGCAGCAGCGAGCGGTCGCCCGGGTTGGGGCGGCCGAACTGCACCCGGTGGCCGGGCGGGATCGCCGCCTGGACCTGTATCCAGGTTTCCATCCCGCGCGCCTTTGCCGCGGTCAGGAATTCGCCGACCAGATGCCCGTCGCGTGCCGTCGCGGCATCGGTTGCCGGCGGGCGGTAGGCGAGCCCGGCATACCGCGCCGCATCGGGCGTATAGCTGCAGGACGCGGTCATCCAAACGTCGCGCTTGCCCCAGAGCGGCCGGTCGAGCAGCCGGTCTTTCCCCGCTCCGCCGTCGATCGGCGGCTCGCGCTCGCCGGTGCCGGGCGCGGCCTCCGTCACCACGTAGGGCGAAGTGGTGACGCTGGTCGCGCGCGCGATATCGCGGATGTTGCGCAGCACGCCCTCGATGCCGTCCGACTGGATGTATTCGGGCAGCACGGTGATGCCGAGTTCGCGGAGCGGGGCGGGAGCGGTCATGCGGTCAGTCTTTCCTGTGGCGGCAGCAGGGTTTCTGATGATTGGCTTCTATGGGCATTTATTGGCTTCTCTCCGGAACAGGGAGGGGCAGGGTGAGGAGGGATGCGCCGTCGCGGCAACAGAAAAAACCTCGCCTGATTGGCTTTTATAGGCATTTATCGGCATTTCCCCGCGCCCCACTGCTCAGTCCGGCGTCTTTTTTCCGGGCCACAGGAAGGCGGCGCCGAAGAAGAAGGTGACCGCGCCCATGAACAGGAACCCCGCCGCGTTGTCGCCCGTAAGGACCGCCAGCGCGCTGGCCGCGCCTGGCCCGATCAGCCCGCCCATGAAAGTGAAGCTCATGCAGCCGGCGGTGGCTTCCGCGACGCGGCCTTCGGGGGCATTGCGCGCGACCTCCGCCAGGTAGACGCCCTGCCAGGCCGTGCCGGTGGAGCCGAAGCCGATGGCCAGCGCAACCACCGCCGCATAGGGCCAGGCAGGCCCCAGCGCCGTTGCGGCGAAGGCGCTGGCCGCCATGCCCAGCCCCAGCCCCGCCAGCACGTAGCGCGGCGCAAACCGGTCCGCGGCCCAGCCCCACAGCATGCGCGCGCCGATGCTGACCACCAGCCCGGCGGACAGCGCGGTGCCGGCGGTCTGCAGGGTCAGGCCGGTGCGCTCCACCGCGAAGGTCACGAACAGCGCGACATAACAGAACTGCATCGCGGCAAACGCGCCCGAGGCAAAGGCAAGCCGCCGCAGCCCCGGTTCGGTCAGGGCGATCTTCATCGCGGTGACGAAGCCGGCATTGACCAGCGGCGCATTGGCGGTGCGGTCGTTGTCCATCTCCCGCCGCCAGGGCTGCAGGGCGAGGGCCAGCAGCAGGCAGAACCCGGCGGCGCAGAGCGCGGCGCCCTGCCAGCCGAAGCGGGCTTCCAGGAACGGCAGCGAAAACCCGCCCAGCGCGCCGCCCAGCGGGACACTGGTCTGCTTGACCGAAAACACCCGCCCGCGCAGAGGCGCCGGCGTGACCCGGGCCAGCAGGTGCGAACTGGCCGGATTGGCCGGGCCATAGGCAAAGCCGATCAGCACGGCGCCGCCCAGCAGCACGGGCAAGGCCAGCCCGGGCAGATGGGCGAAGGGCAGGGCGCCCAGCCCCAGTGCCGCGAAGACCAGCGTCGCCTGGCTGACCCGCAGCGCCCCGTAGCGCCGCACGAAACCTGCCGTGACGACCGTGGCTAGCATCGCGCCGACCAGCATGACCGTGGTGTAATAGCCGACCAGCGCCGCCGGCAGTCCAAGCGCCCGCGCGGCGGCCGGCGCGACCACCGGCAGCGTGAACGCCGCCAGCGCCGCGGCCGCCTGACAGGCAACCATGGCCAGCAATACCTTGATCATCGCCAGAGCCTATATGAAACCGGCGCTGCGCGACGACCATATTCGATTGGCTTTGACTGGCATGCATTGGCTTTTATCGGCTTTCCCTGGCATCGCAAGCGGCGCTGCCGCCCCACCTCACCCCGACCCTCGCTCCCCTTGGGGGAGCGACTGTCTTGCGTGTCAAGCGTTTTGCCATGGTTTTCGGTCTCGCATGATAGCGTTGAGGATAACGAGGAGCTTCCGCATGACGGCGGTCAGGGCGAGTTTCTTTGGCTTTCCAGCCTGGAGCAGGCGTTGGTAGAATGCGGCGAGCAGAGGGTTGTAGCGGCTGGCGACAAGAGCGGCCATGTAGAGACTGGCGCGGACCTTGTGCCGCCCTCCCCAGGTGGTCCGCCGGCCTCGCATCATGCCGCTGTCGCGGTTAAGCGGCGCGACGCCAACCAGGGCCGCGATTTTCTTGCGATCGAGATGGCCGAGTTCCGGCAGGTCTGCAATCAGCATGCAGGCGGTGGCGCTACCAACCCCGGGCACGCTTTTGAGCAGGTCCTCGGCCTCGCGCCAGGCCGGCGTGCCTCGGATGGTATCGTCGAGCTCATTCTCGAGATCGGAGAGCTTCTTCTGCAGGGCGCGCAGCAGCCGGTCGACGCTTTTGACCATGCGCGGGCTGGTGAGCCGGCGCCGGCGGTGGCGTTCGGCCGTCATCATGTCGATGATCTGGCGCCGGCGGGCAACCAGTTCGCCAAGCATGCGCGCCGCGGTA
>JAQCHR010000014.1 GCA_027619655.1 Pseudomonadota bacterium | reverse complement strand
GGCCGCCCGTGGCATCGAACAGGGCGTTTTCATCGGCCAGGCGGGACCGTTCGGCGGCTAGCGCGCGAAGATACATATCCAGAGTCAGTACCGGGTCATGCGCCATGGGATTCTCCCCGCATTTGCCGCCGGCCGCCATCGGCCCGGCTTCTCCAAGGTCCACAGACGTTAATAATTTACCAGAAAGGTTAACAAGCCGTTACGAAGGCGGCCCCCCTGGCAGGTCAGGCTCTCGTGGCGGACGGAACAGCTTCGCCGGAACCTGATTCAGAAGGCCTCTTTTCCGCGAATATGGTCCGGCATGCCGGCAGCCGGATGGTGACGGTCGTCCCGCAATTCTTCAGGCTGTCAATCTTCAGGATGCCGCCGTGCAGTTCCGTCAGGGATTTTGACAGCGGCAGTCCGAGGCCGGTTCCGTCGTATTTCCGGTTGAGTTCACTGTCAATCTGGCCAAACTTGAGCAGCGCTTTCTCAGCTTCGTCCGGCGACATCCCGATACCGTTGTCACAGGTCTGGAATTCGAACTCGCCGGTGTCCAGGCACCGGATTTTCAGGACGACCCTGCCGTTCGACGGGGTGAACTTGATCGCATTGCTCAGAATATTGACCAGGATCTGTTTGATTTTCCGCTCATCGGCAAACAGCAGCGGCAGCTCTTCCTCCAGTTCCATTTCAAGCGTGACATCGCCTTTCACCGCATGCGGATTGATCAGGATGATCAGGGCGCGCACCACTTCGGCGACATCTATTTTTTCTTCATTGAGGTCGTCAAAGCCGGATTCCACCTTGGAGAGGTCGAGAATGTCATTGATCAGCGAGAGGAGATGGATACCGGAATTGTGGATATCCGTCGCATAACTGCGATAACGCGCCGAACCCAGTGGTCCGAGGCGCTCCGATTCCAGGACTTCCGAAAACCCGATGATCGCATTCAGCGGCGTCCGAAGCTCGTGACTCATATTGGCGATGAATTCCGACTTCGAGCGGTTGGCGATTTCGGCCTCTTCCTTCGACTCAATCAGGGCGTGGCGTGCTTCCGTTTCCTTCGTGACCTCGCGCCCGGTACCCCGGTAACCGCAGAATTCGCCATTGCTGTCGAATGTCGGCTTGCCGGAAACCGCCCACCACCTCGCGACCCCTTGCTCGTCATGGCAGCTGTAACGGATATCGCGGAACGACCGGCGCTTGCTCAGGTCCTCCGCCAGCCGGCTTGCAATCGTCTCGTTGATATTGATTGTGCCATCCGCGCGGTCCCCCGTCAGCAGCGCTTGCAGCGGCTGCACCGATCGAACGGAGGCGCCGTCGGAAGAATAGTCGATCTTCAATTCCCTGTCGGTCGACCAGAACAGATCGGATGCGATTTCAGCAAAATCGCGAAACTTGATCTCGTTTTCGCGCAAGACCCGTTCGTCTTCATCGCTGCGCAACTGGCTCGCACGCTTCTGCCAGATCGCAAGCCCCAGGAACCCGCAGCCAAACGCGCCGATCAAGGCGAGCAGGGCGACCAGCCAGAACCGGATCTGTTCGAACGTCGGGGCCTTCTGGATTTCAAGCATGAATGCCGCGTTTTTCTCGCTCAGCGGAATGCGCGACGAAAAGGAATTGATGAATGGCAGCCGGGTGCTCAGTTGTTCCGGCACGTGCGCGAACAATACGCGGTTGTCGCCCGTCTCCGCGCCGCCCGATACCAGGAAAGTGATTTCCAGGTCGCTATAGTCTTTGACGATTCTTTCGAGAAACCGGCGTGGATCAATCATCAGCGCGATGATGCCGCTGGTTTGAATCTTGCGCAGGCTTTCCGTGTTGGGCGAGGTATAGCCGAGGTAGAACGCCTTGAAGACGAATATTCGCTCCCCGATATTCGGCAGCATGACCGAATTGGAAATTGCCACCTGGCCGCTCGCGATTGCAGTCGCCAGCGCATCCGCCAGTGCCGGATCGGAAAGCAGATCAAAGCCGATGAGCGACGCGTTTACGGGATCGAATGGTTCAAGCACAACGACCGGCAGGTAGTAACTGCGTCCGGACGGCGCGCTTACTTTTGCGCCGTTGTTGTGTTCGCTCAGCCTGAACTCGAAAAAACCTTTGAGCCGCATCCGTTCTTCCATCGACGCGCGATCCGCGGGCTCCAGAACATTTGCCATCATGATGGCATCGACGAACGGATAGGCGGCCAGAAGTTCACGAGACTGCCCCGCGAATTCATGGGTCTTCATATTGTCGCTGGAATGATGCAACCCGGCCAGAGAGGTCAGAATCGCGTCGGTATTGCCAAACTGCTGGGCAAGCATTCGCTGCAGGCTGGATACGCGCTCATCGAAGGCCGTTTTCGATGCCCCCAGATCCAGCCAGATCGCCAGCATGGCCAGGGAAAAGCATGTCAGGCCGGCAAATGCGGAAAATCCGACAATATCGAATGTCTTGAACAGCCAGAGATTGCGGATTCCAGTCAATTTAAAACACCTTTTTCGCTTTTCGCATCATGCTGACGGGCAGGGTAATTTTCGCCGCGTCGATAATCTTGGGGTTCACCCAGATATCCCGCCGGCTGTTGGGGACAATGGGTATCGCCGAAGGTGACATGCCGCCGAGAATGGCAAGCGCGGCCTTTGCCGCCCATTCGCCCAGTTCCTCCGGTACTTTCGTGACGCCAATGATCGCAAACGGCATCATCCAGTCATGATTGGTGACGCTCAGCTTGCTGGTCTGTTTCAGCACGCCCGCCTTCGCCCTGTCCTCGTTCCAGTCGTTGATGCCGGCATTGCTGCCAAGAATGACAAGATCGGTTTCCTGTGCCCGCGCATAGGCCTCAAGCCATTTATCGGTCGTATCAACCAGCGCGGACTCAAGTTCGAAACCAAGCTGCCCTGCGGCCTCCCGGAACCGTTCCAGGTTCTTCTCTTCGGTCAGGGTATCCGCGCCAAGGTAGAAGGCGCGCCGAAGCTTCGGAACGATGTCCATCGCGCTTTCCAGCATCGGCACGATCGGCGCCACCTCGATCATGCCGGTCACATTGCTGTAAGGGAATCCTTATTCCTTCGCCGTCCAGTTTACGCCGGAAAAGACGAACGGAATCGCGTTATCCTTGAAATACGCTACAATCAGGAATTTTGCCGCATTGTCGTCCGCCGTAATCACGACATCCGGCATCCAGGTATCGATAATGGCTTTCGCCTCAAGCGCGCTCTGCTTTTTTTCGTCGGTCGACTTCCGGCGCTTTGTATCCATGTCGAATTGGCGATACTGGCATTTGCCTTCGAGAACCGCGCGAAGACCGTGCTCGACGCCGTCCGACCAGGCATATCCCTGGTGATAGGACGAAACGAAGAGGCATTTTTTATTCGCAGCCCCCGCGTCCGCGGCGGACGGCATGATCATTCCGAGAAATGCGAAGGTCAAAACGACCGAATGCCATCTCACTGGTGCCATGTTCCTATCCTTTCGCCATTTTTCTGCCGCCTGGCCAGCTAATAGCCGGTTTTGCTGTCATGTCCGGTAACCATGCAGGTAATTGCCGATTGAAGAAATGCCCATCCTTTAGACATATTAACGTCAGAGAAATTTATTAATGATTAACAAGCTACCGTTAGCCGTGGCCAGACGAATGAATCATTCTGTTCCTGTAACCCGGTTCGGCGCCCCCCGAAGAACAGGCATTGTTTCAGGAACGAGCCGGAATCGCCAGCGGGTCATCCCGGTCGAAAAAATTGCCGCCGTTTTCGATTTAACTGGTGCTGCCGCAAGCAAAAATGCCATGTTGACCGTAACGTTGCCATCCTCTGGCTTGCGTCGCTGCCGAAGGGAAAATCGCCGTTTCCCCTCATCCGGCGTCCGGAACAACAATTCACCCTGGCCACCCTACAGTAATGCAGAACCACGAATCCAGGACTTGCGCACCCCGCACCTATACCTGTATTGCAGTTCGGGCAGCCACCGGGGCGTGCCGCCTTTTTGGTTAACGCATTAACCGATGTTCATGAAGGCCTGCAACATAGAAGACCGGCGCCGGATCATGTCCGGAACATCCGATAACGAATTTTGCTGCCATGCATTGCGGCGACGAAACCGCCAAATGGATGTCCGCGCTATGGCATTAATCAGGTAGAAGCGGGCATCGTGGAATTCTAGTTAGAATGGTTGTTTGCGGCGATGGTTCTGTTCATCGCCTATATAATTAGCGGCATGGCCGGATTCGGATCCGGGCTTATCGCGGTTCCCTTGCTGGCCATGGTGTTTCCGGTACAGTTGGTCGTCCCAATTGTCGTGCTGTTCGACTATATCGGCTCCGCGAGCCAGGGCATTCGAAACCGCGACAAGATCGTTTGGCGCGAGGAGCTGATGCTGGTCCCGTTCACGCTTGTCGGCGTGGCGCTGGGCCTTACCGTGCTCCAGTCGCTGGCATCGACGACCCTGAAACAGGCGCTGGCGATTTTCGTGATCACATACGCGGTGTACCAGATTCTGCCGCTGCCGGTTTTGCGGGGATCGCAGCTGCTGGCCATACCCTGTGGTCTCCTGGGCGGCATGATCGGCACGCTGTTCGGCACAGGCGGGCCATTCTACATCATCTATTTCAATCTGCGCGGCTTGGACAAGGATGCCTCGCGGGCAACTTTTTCGGCAAATTTTCTGATTGACGGCGCCGTCCGCCTTGCCGCCTTTGCCTCGTTCGCCCAGCTGGCCAAGGACATGGCGCTGACTATCCTGGCCGGTCTGCCGCTGATTGTGGCCGGCCTGTGGGTTGGCGGCCGTGCCCATGCGATCATGTCCACAAAAGCCTATGTTCACCTGGTCAGCATCCTGCTGTTTATCAGCGGCATCATCCTCCTGCTGAAAAACTAGAAACCCGACGCGCCGGACATCCCGGCGCCGGCGGCGTCTTCCGTTGCCCCCACGCGTACCAATTGCTACCTTTCCGGACCGCGCGCGGCATCCGGCCGCCATCACGACGAAAGCGAAACCGATGTCCCATAAAGGCTTTTCAAACCTGCAGCTTCTGATTACCCCGGAAGAACTGCACGGCAAACTCGGCCAGGTCTCCATCCTCGATTTCCGCCCGGCGGAAGCCTATGCGGAAGGGCACATTCCCGGCACGCAGCATCTCGACCTGTATGGCGTCAGCCTGAACGACACCTCGGAAGCGCCGCTGAACGCCTTCCTGGCCATGTTCCAGGCGCAGTTCGCCTCGCGCGGGGTCACGATGGACCGGCCGGTCGTGATCTATGACGGTGAGACCGGCGAGCGCGCGGCGCGCGGCGTCTGGCTGCTGACGGTGCTGGGCCACAAGGATGTGCGTATCCTCGACGGCGGGTCGCAGGGCTGGGTCGATGCGGGATACAAACTGACGACCGTGCCGTCACCGCCGTCCGGCGGAGGGCTGTCCGGCGACCGCAACCTGGCGGAACTGGCCACCCGGTTTGACGTGCATGCCGCGCTGAACGACGGCAATACCGTGCTGATCGATACGCGGCGGGAAACCGAATACCGGGGCACGGAAAAACGCGCCCGGCGTGTCGGCACCATTACTAGCGCGATACATATCTTCTGGCGCGACCATCTGGACGACAAGGGCGCGCTGCGCCCCGCCGATGAAATCCGCGCGATGTATGAATCCAAGGGCGTCACCCCGGACAAGACCTGCATCCCTTATTGCCAGGGCGGCTACCGCTCGGCCAGCACCTGGGTCGTGCTGAAATCGCTGGGCTATCCGAAGGTGAAGAACTACATGGGCTCCTGGGGCGAATGGGGCAGCCGCGACGATTCCGTCATCATTTCCGCAGAGGAAAACAAATAGCGATGGAGTCGCGGCAACTGGGAGACCTGTGGCCGGTCAGCTCGCTGACCCTGGGCGGCGGCGGCATCGGCCAGTTGTGGGGGAAAACGACCCGCGACGAATGCATCGCCACCACCCGCGCCGCGGTGGATAGCGGCATCACCCTGCTGGACATGGCGCCGGCCTATGGGCAGGGCGAGGCGGAGAACGTCATCGGCGCGGCCTTCGAGGGCAAACTGCCGGACGGCGTCCGCATCACCACAAAATGCCGGCTGGGCACGCCGCCCGATGGTGACGTCGAGGCAGCGCTGACGAAAAGCCTGGCGGAAAGCCTGGAACGGATGCGGCTGGACCGGGTCGATGTCTTCTTCCTGCATTCCAACATCATCCCCGACGATTACGACGCCAGCGCCTATACCGACCGGCCGGCGACCCGTTGGGCGACCTATAGGGAACGCTTCCGGCCTGCCTGCGAAAAACTGAAGGCGCAGGGCCGGATCGGCGCCTGGGGGATCACCGGTATCGGCATCCCCCCGCAGATCCTGGACGCGCTGGCATCCGACCCGAAACCGGATGTCGTGCAATGCATCGCCAACCCGATCGATTCCATCGGCGAGCTGCAATATTTTACCGGTCCGACCCGGGCGCGCGAGATCATTGCGACGGCGAAGGCCAACAGCGTCGGCGTCATGGGCATCCGCGCCGTGCAGGGCGGGGCATTGACCGATGCGCTGGACCGCACCCTGCCCGCCGGGCACGGCGTCGTCACCGATTTCGCCCGCGCGGCCGGATTCCGCGCATTGGCGGCGCAACTCGGCCAGTCCGCCGCGGCGCTAGCGCATCGTTACGCGATTTCGATGCCCGGCGTGGATACGGTCGTGCTCGGCGTGAAGAACCGCGCCGAACTGGACGACTGCGTTACCGCTGCCAGTGCCGGTGCGCTGGACGCAGAAATGATGGAAAAAGTCGAAGCGTCCTTCGCCTGACGCGCGCTACTTCGTCGTCCAGTAGGCCGGATCGGCCGGAAACACAGAGGTCGTTTCGATCCGTTCCGTCGGACCGTCCAGCGTATCCGCCGCCGCCTTCCAGACCGCGTAATGCGGCGCCGCCCGGTGCGCCTCGACCGCCGCCTCGTCGACATAAACCTCGTAGAAGTAATAGACATTCGGGTCGCTGACATCTTTCAGCACGTTGAAGCGGCAGCAGCCGGGTTCGTCCTTCTCGGACCCCAGCGCATCGACCTCGATGGCCTTGAGGAATTTTTCGTGCATATCCGGTTTCACCCGGACCTTGATCCATTTGGCGAGCATGGCGTTCTCTCTTGTCGATTTTTGTAAAATGGTTGCGTCAGACGGGGCGGTCGCCCTTGATCGTGACGCGATGCATCCGCCGGCGCTTGCCGGCATAGTCGTTCAGCGCATGGTGCTGGGTGCAGCGATTGTCCCAGACCGCCAGCGCACCGGGGGTCCAGCGGAACCGGCAGGTGAATTCCGGCCGGATGACATGCCGGCACAGGAAGTCGATCAGCGGCCGGCTTTCTTCTTCGGTCATGTTTCGGAAGCGCTTCGTATGGCTGCTGTTCACGTAGATCGCCTTGCGGCCCGTTTCGGGATGGGTGCGGACGACCGGGTGTTCCGATTCATAGACCGCAGCCTCGACCGCATAGGCATCCTTCATCCCGGCCAGTGTCGCCATCGCCGCCTTACGTCCGCCGCGATAGGGCCCGTCGGAGGAATTGACCGCCACCAGCCCCGCCAGCATCGCCTTCATCCCGTCGGACAGCGCGTTATAGGCCAGCGCCGTATTGGCGAACAGCGTGTCGCCGCCGAATTCGGGAACCTCCACCGCGCTGAGCACCGACCCCAGCGCCGGTTTTTCCATATAGGTCGTGTCGGAATGCCAGGACCCGCCGAAATTCTTCGTATCCGTCTCGGTCTTGAGGATTTCGATCACCTCCGGCGCCTCCGGCAGGCCCTGCAGGAAAGGATAGAGGTCAGGCTCGCCAAAAATCCGGGTAAAGCGGAGCTCCTGCTGTGGCGACAGGTGCTGGTCGCGGAAGAACAGCACATGATGCTTCAGGAAGGCGGCATGGATTTCCGCCGCGACGCTGTTGGAGTATTCCTGTTGCAGATCAACGCCGGAGATTTCCGCGCCCAGCGCGCCGGCCACCGGTTGAATTTCCATTATACACGCCCTCCCGGGTTCACGCCGTCTACGGCAAAGTCAAAGATCAGTTGATTGTCCGCGCCCAGCTGCGGGGCCGGTTTGCCGAAACCCGGCCGTTCGCCGTCGATGGATATCGGCAAGCCGAGCAGCCTGAAATCCGTTTCCGGGCTGGATTGCAGCATGCCGGTCGCCAGGGTCTGCGCGTGGCGCATCACCTCGCCCAGGTCCTGAACCGGAGCGTTCGGGATGCCGGCGGCGTCCAGCAGCGCGGCCCATTCGGCACGCGGCCGGCGGGAGACCGCGGCCTGGATGACCGCGCTCATTGGCGCCTCGTTATCCATCCGGTCGCTGACGGTCCGGTAGCGCGGATCCTGCGCCAGCTCCGGATGACCGAGAATCCCGCAAAGTTTCACAAACTGCCCGTCGGTCGCCGTGGTGATCATCAGCAGCCCGTCGGACGCCGCGTAGGCATTGTTCGGCGCCACCAGCGGCCCGCGCAGCCCGCTGCGGCCCGGCACATTTCCACCAGCCGCCATCTGCACCATCGGCATGATCATCATGTTCAGCGCGGATTCGAACAGGGAGGCATCGACGACGCCGCCCCTGCCCGTATTCGCCCGGCGCAGCAACGCCGCCTGGATGCCGATGGTCGCCCAGGTCGCGGTGGCGATATCGACGATAGACACGCCGACCCGGCTGGGCGGGCGGTCTGCTTCGCCGGTCACGCTGACAATGCCGGAAAACGCCTGCATCAGCGGGTCGTATCCCGCCAGGTCCTTCAGCGGCCCGGCGCGGCCGAACCCGGTGATATTGCAGTAGACCAGCCGGGGCGACGCTGCGCACAGGGAAGTCGCGCCCAGGCCGATCTTTTCCATCGCGCCGGGCCGGGTGTTCTGGACAACCACATCCGCCTTTTCGGTCATGAAGCGAAACAGCATGTCGCGGTCTTCATCGCGGCGTAAATCCACCGTGATGGAGTGCTTGCCGCGGTTCAGCGCCTGGAACGTGCTCGGCAGCCCGCCGACATGGGGCGGCGACCACTGCCGCACCGGATCGCCACCGTTGACCGGTTCGAACTTGAAGACTTCCGCGCCCAGGTCGCCGAGGATCCGGGCGGTAAACGGCCCGGCAATCGTGTTTCCGAACTCGGCGACGACAATACCTTCCAGTGGACGCTGTTCCATGACCTGCCCGTACGCAATCAAAATGACGGCCAACACCATGCCGCGCCGCGCCCGAACGGGCAAGCCGGTCGGCGTGCTGCAAGATCGCTCTTATCATCCAGCAGCCGAATTCGTTACGATAGGGCGGAAATCGCCTTCGGAGAGTGAAAGTGGCAATGAATGAAAAACCCCTCGGCGTTGCCGTCGTCCCGGTCACGCCCTATCAGCAGAACTGTTCCGTCATCTGGTGCACGAAGACGATGAAGGGCGCCGTCGTCGATCCGGGCGGCGAGCTGGACCGTATCCTCATGGCCGTGAAGGAAAACGGCGTGACGCTGGAGAAGATCCTGATCACCCATGCACACCGGGACCATGCGGGCGCTACGGCGGAACTGTCCGAGAAACTCGACCTGCCCATCGAGGGGCCGCAGAAGGAAGACCAGTTCTGGATCGACAAGCTGGCCGGTTACGGGCCGGAGCCCGGTTTCGGCCAGTCCCGCCCGTTCACGCCGACCCGCTGGCTGGAGGGGCATGACACGGTGACCGTGGGCGACCTGACGCTGGATGTGCGCCACTGCCCGGGCCATACGCCGGGCCATGTGATCTTCTTCCACGCGGAGTCGCAGCTGGCCATCGTCGGCGACGTGATCTTCCGGCGCAGCGTCGGCCGTACGGACTTTCCGCGCGGCGACTGGGACACGCTGGTCCGGTCGATCACGCAGGAATTATGGCCGCTGGGCGACGATGTCGTCTTCCTGCCGGGCCATGGCCAGCTTTCCACTTTCGGGCAGGAACGCCAGGACAACCCCTATGTCGCGGATTCCGTGCTGGCGGGGTGATATTGACGCGCGCCGCGCGATGGCTCTACGCTTGCGCGCATCGAATTCGCCGACACCCGGGAGGAATGCGCATATGGTCACCTCAGAACAGGTCCTCGACCTGACCGAATCGGAAATTACGGGGCTGCGCCCGCAGGGTGCCTTTGACAACACCAAGACCTGGACCCGCGCGGATATTTCCGCCGAGGACTGGAATGTGACGGTAAACGCGGCCGCCGCCCGCGAGCTGGAGGCCGCCGTCGCGCTGATCCGCAAGCAGGTCCTGCCGGTCTATATGCTGGACCCGCGCGATTTCGAATTCACCGCCTGCCACGCCATGATGGCGGAGGCCCGGCGCAAGATCGACGACGCGCATGGCTTCGCCGTCATCGACCGACTGCCGCTGGACGACTGGACGGAAGACGAGGGCCGCGCCGTGTACTGGCTGCTCGCCCGTTCCTTTTCCAACCCCGTGGCGCAGAACGCCTATGGGCAGATCTTCCGCGAAATCCGCGACGAAGGCATTCCCTCCGCCATGCCGGGAGTCGATGGCGCACTGACGCAATCCGGCCTGAACTTCCACCAGGACAACAGCGGCAACCGCAACATGCCCAATTACACCGGACTGCTGAGCCTGCACAAGGCGAAGGACGGCGGGATGAGTGAATACTGCACGCTGTACTCGCTGTACAACGCGATGCGGGAGGATGCGCCGGTACAGCTCGACCGGCTGTTCGAGCCCTTCTATCACGACCGGCTGAACATCCAGTCGCCGGGCGAGGTGGCGGTGCTACGCGCCCCGGCCCTGCGCTATGACGGCAAGAAACTGACCGGCCGCTATTCGACGACCAAGATTCCCGCCGGTTACAAGAAGGCCGGGGAAGAGATGGACAACCTGTCCCGCGATGCGCTGATGACCGCGATGGCGGTGATCGGCGAACGCAAACTATCCGCCGAATACATGCTGGAGCGCGGCCAGATCGTGTTCATCAACAACCGAGAAGGGCTGCACCATCGCGCCAATTACAGCGACGGTGACACCGTGGAAGAAAAACGCCACCTGGTACGCCTGTGGTTCCGCAACGAAGGACGGCCGTTCTTCGACGGCTAATCCGTCACAGCCGCCGCAACGGCCTGCACAGTCGCGTCGATTTCTGCAACGGTCGTCGGGCGGCCAAGGCTGAACCGCACAGTGCCGGCGCCGACGGATTCCGACACGCCCATCGCCTTCAGGACAGATGATACCGTCACCCTGCCCTCATGGCAGGCGGAGCCGGTGGTTGCAGCAATGCCCGGCATGCGGTCCAGGATTTCGCTGCCGATCTGCCCCTCGAAGGAAACATTCAGCGTATTCGGCAACCGGTGTTCCGGATGACCGTTCAAATGCAGCCGGTCGCCATAGCGTGCCAGCAAGCGGCGATGCAACTCGTCGCGCAGATCCTGCACCCCGGCCATCGGCGACAGGTCGCGGGCCAGTCGGCAGGCGGTGCCCAGGGCTGAAGCGAGCAGCGCGCTTTCCGTGCCGGCGCGGCGGCCGGACTGATGATCAGCGCCGTGGACCAGCGGTTCGAGGGCCACCCCGTCGCGGATATACAGCGCACCCACACCTTTTGGCCCGTACATTTTTTGCGCGGCGATGGACAGCAGGTCGACGCCCAGCGCCTCCACATCGAGCGGGATCTTCCCCGCCGTCTGCGCCGCATCCAGATGCAGCAGCACGCCGCCCGCGCGCGTGATCGCGGCGATTTCCGGAATCGGCTGGATCGTGCCGGTCTCGCCATTGGCATGCATGATGCTGACCAGGATGGTGCGGTCGGTTATCGCCGCGCGAACGACCGCCGGATCAACCCGGCAGGTCGCATCCACCGGCAGGTAGGTAACCGCCGCGCCGAGGGATTCGAGAAAGGCGCAGGTTGACAGGGTCGAGGGATGCTCGACCCTGGTCGTGATGATATGGCTGCCGGCGCCGCCGCGCGCGAAGAACGCGCCCTTGATCGCGTGGTTGATCGATTCGGTGCCGCCGCTGGTGAACACCACCTCGCCGGGCGCGCAGTGGAACAGCGCAGCGACCTCGGCCCGCGCGTCCTCTATCGCGTCCCGGGCCGGTCGGCTGGCCCAGTGCAGCGCCGAGGGGTTGCCATAGGGGCCGTCGAGGAAGCGGCGGATCGTCTCCGCCACCTCCGGCGCCAGCGGCGTGCTGCCGTTATAGTCGAGGTAGATCATGCGCCTTCCATCACGATGGCGACACGGCCGATGGCCTGCCGCCCGAGCACCATCGCCATGGCATCCTGGAAATCATCCAGCGCGAAGGTCTGCGCCACGCGCGGATTCAGCCGGCCTTCCTCGAACCAGGCAAAGAGCTGCGCCATCATCTCGCGCAACCGGCCGGCATATTCGTGACGGACATCCTTCGGGCTCCAGCCGACGTAATAGCCCATGTTCAGCCCGCAGACGGTGATGTTCTTGACAAGCAGGATATTGGCCGGAATCTGCTGGATCGTTCCGCCGGCGAAACCGACCGGCATGATCCGCCCTTCCGGCGCGATGCAGCGCAGCGATTCCATGAAGACCTCGCCGCCGACGGGATCATAGATCGCGTTCGCCCCCTCGCCACCGGTCAGGTCGAGGACCTTTTCCCGGAACGGCCCCGCGCGGTAGTTGATCACATGATCCGCGCCATGTTCGCGCGCAATCGCCAGCTTTTCATCCGTTCCGGCGGTCGCGATCACCGTCGCACCCCGGATCTTGCCGATCTCGATGGCGGCCAATCCAACCCCGCCGGTCGCCCCATGCACCAGCAATGTCTGCCCCGCCTGCACGTTCAGCAGATGCGGCCAGACCAGCGCGGCGTAGGAGGTGCCATAGGAATTGGTGAAACAGATCGCGCGGTGGAATGCCAGATTGTCAGGAATCGGAAAGGTGTTCACCTCGTTCGCGACCGCCTCTTCCGCCAGCCCGCCCCAGTCGACAACGGCGCAGACGCGGTCGCCCGGCCGGAAACGCGTCACGCCCGCGCCGACTTCTGTCACGACGCCGGCGACCTCGGATCCCGGCACAAAAGGCAGCGGCGGCTTGCGCTGGTATTTTCCCGCGACGACAAGGCTGACCGCAAAACTCATGCCCGCCGCCTTTGTTGCGATGCGGACCTGCCCCCGCCCCAGTGCCGGTACCGGACAATCCGCCAGTTCCAGATTCTCGAAGGCCGTCCATTCCCGGACGAGAACACCACGCATATGCTGTTTCCTGTCTTGCTTCAGCCGATCCGATAGGGGGTCAAGTCTACCCCCGGATCGCGCCCCGCCACCAGATCGGCGACGATGCGGCCGCTGACCGGTCCCATGGTCATGCCCACATGACCGCCGCCCGCCGCGAGGTAGACATTCGGATGGCGCGGCAGCGCGCCGAGATAGGGCACGCCGCTGGGCGTCGAAGGGCGGAAGCCGAGCCAGTTGCTCTGTTCCGCGGTCCGGAATCCCTTCACCGCGTCGCTGATATGGCCGACCATGCGCCGCGCCCGCGTGAAATCCGGCGGCGCCTCGTTACCACCCAGTTCCACCCCCGTCGTCATTCGCAACCCGTGCTCCATCGGCGACAGGAATACGGAATGTTCCGCCAGGGCGACCGGGCGGTTCAGCGTCGTGTCCGGATGCGGCAGCATGATGTGATAGCCGCGCTCCGTATCCAGCATGATGCGGCTGCCCAACTGCCGCACCAGATCCGCCGACCAGGACCCGGCGGCGATGACGATGATATCGGTCTCATGATCGCCGGCTTGCGTGCGGATCGCCGTATCGCCCTGGAAACCGGTGACCGTTTCCTTCACGATTTTTCCGCCGCCTTCCACAAAGGTTCTGGCGAAACGCTGCACCAGGCGCCCCGGATGGCGCAGCGCCGAATTGTCGTCATAGAAAATGCCGTGTTCGAAGATCGGCTGCAGCGCCGGTTCCATCTGCCGGATATCATCCGCGCCCAGCACGGTGAATTTCCGGCCGCATTCGCGCATCACGTCCATTTCGAATTTGGCGCCGGCGAAGCTGGCGTTGCTGCGGAACACCTTCAGCACGCCGCGCCGGCTGATCATCGATTCCGCATCCGCCTGCTCGATCAATGTGTCATAGGCCGCGTGGGACAGCTCCAGCAGCGCCGATTTGGCGCGTGCATTGGCGCGGACCCGGTCCTCGCGGCTGTTGCGCGCGAAGCTGACCAGCCAGGGCAGCAGGTTCGGCAGGTAGCCCCAGCGGATCGACAGCGGCCCATAGGGATCCATCAGCATCTTCGGCACCCGGCCGACGATCCCGGGCACGGATGTCGGGATGCAGCCGGCGATGCTGATTACCCCGGAATTGCCCATCGAGGTGCCGGTGCCGATCTCGTCGCGCTCGAAGACGGTGACGTCATGCCCGTCGCGCTGCAGGAACAGCGCGGCGCTGATCCCCGTGATCCCGCCGCCGATAACGGCGGCGCGGCGCCGGCGGATTTCGGTCACAATCCCGCTTCCAGTTCGTCGATGAAGCCTTCCACCATGGACAGGCCGAGCGACCAGAATTCGGGATCGGAGGCGTCCAGTCCGAACGGCGCCAGCAGTTCCTTGTGCCGCAGGGTGCCGCCGGCGCGCAGCATCGCCAGGTATTTTTCGACGAAGCCTTCCTCTGCGTCCTGGTAGCGGGAATACAGCGAATTCACCAGGCAGTCGCCGAACGCATAGGCGTAGACATAGAACGGCGAATGGATGAAATGGGGAATATAGGCCCAGTAATTGCCGTATTCCTTCTCGAACCGGATCGCCGGGCCGAGGCTTTCGCCCTGTACCGCCATCCAGATTTCCGCCAGCCCCTCCGGCGGGATTTCGCTCTTGCGGCGCTCGTCATGCACCCGGCGCTCGAATTCGTAGAAGGCGACCTGCCGGACCACCGTGTTCAGCATGTCCTCCACTTTGGCAGCCAGCATGGCGCGGCGCGCCTTCGGATCCGTTTTCGACTTCAGCATCGACTGGAAGGTCAGCATCTCGCCGAACACCGACGCGGTTTCCGCCAGGGTCAGCGGCGTATCGGCCATCAGCTGCCCCTGCGGTCCGGCCAGCACCTGGTGGACACCGTGCCCCAGCTCATGCGCCAGCGTCATCACGTCCCGCACCTTGCCCTGGTAGTTCAGCAGCAGGTAGGGATGCGCCGAGGGGACGGTGGGATGCGCGAAGGCGCCCGAGGCCTTGCCCGCCCGCGCCGGCGCGTCGATCCAGGCATGGTCGAAGAACTGCTTGCCGACCGACGCAAGGTCGGCCGAAAACGCGCCATAGGCCTTCAGTACCGTGTCGCGCGCCTCGTTCCAGGGGACGATACGCTTGTCCTCGTCCGGCAGCGGCGCGTTGCGGTCCCAGTAATCCAGTTGCTTCACACCGAACCACCGCGCCTTCAGCGCGTAATAGCGATGCGACAGGCGCGGATACGAATCGCTGACCGCCTGGGACAGCGCATCGACAACTTCATCCTCGACCGAATTGGCTAGGTTGCGCGACGATACCGGGCGCGCGAATTTGCGCCAGCGGTCGCTGATTTCCTTGTCCTTGGCCAGCGTGTTGGTGATCAGCGAGAACAGCCGGATATTGTCGCCCAGCACGGTGCCGAGGCTCTTGGCCGCGTCCTTGCGGACCTTGCCGTCATGGTCCGACAGCAGGTCAAGGATTTCGGTCGAGGTCAGCACCCGCTTGCGATAGGGAAAGCGCAGCCCGGCCATGGTTTCGTCGAACAGCCGCACCCAGGCGCTGCGCCCGGCGACCGATTTTTCATACAGCAGTTTCTCGATCTCGTCGGACAACTGGTGCGGGCGCATCGCGCGCACCTCGCGCAGCCAGGGCCGGTAATGCGCCAGCGCGGCGGATTCCGCCAGTTTCGCGTCCAGGGCCGCGTCGTCGATCTTGTTCAGTTCGAGCGTGAAAAACAGCGTATGGGTGCCGATATCGTTCACCCGCTCCTGCATCGTCTGGTAGAACCGGCCGATTTCCGGGTCGGTCACATTGCCTGCATGGACCAGCCCCGCGTAGCTCATCACCCGGCCGAGGATTTCGTCCAGCACCTCGTATTCGCCGATTGCCGCCGCCAGCGCCGCGCCATCCAGCCCCGCCAGCCGGCCTTCGTAGGATTCCGCAAATGATTTCGAAATGGCCTGCGCCCGCGTCAGGTCGGCGGCCAATTCCGGCGATTCCCGCCCCGGATAAAGGTCGTCCAGGTCCCATTCCGGCAATGCGCCGAGCGCGGTGGCATCATTCATCGTTTTTCCTCCATTGCTTTATCCGATATATGGTGCGGTGCCCGACCCGGCAAGCAGGAAACCAGACATGATCGACTACGCCTCCTTCAGAAATCTGCCCGAAGTTTTCTTCGACGAAGCCGCTCGCCGGGGTATCCAGCCGTTCCTGTGGTCGAAACAGGACGGCGCCTGGCGGTCGATCGACTGGCGCACGGCGGCGGCGCGGGTTTCGGCGCTGACGCGCGGCTTGCGGGCGCAGGGGCTGGCCGCCGGCGACCGTGTGGCGATCATTGCCGAAAACCGCCCGGACTGGCTGATTGCCGACCTGGCGGTTATGGCCGCCGGCGCGATCAGCGTGCCGGCCTATATCACCAATACGGTCGAGGACCATCTGCATGTCTTCACCGACAGCGGCGCGAAGATGGCCATCGTCTCCACCGCGAAGCTGGCGGAGCGCGTTGTCCCGGCCGCGAAGCAGGCGCCGGCGATGGAAACCGTCATTACCATGGAGCCGATCCCGCCCAGCAGCCAGGGAATCCGCACGCTGGACTGGGATGCCGTCCTGGAAGAGGGCGGCAACGCGCGCAACAACGTCGTGCAGCATGTCGCCGCGATCAAGCGCAGCGATACGAGCTGCATCATCTATACCTCCGGCACCGGCGGCAGGCCGAAGGGCGTGATGCTGAGCCACGGGGCCATCCTGTGCAACTGCCAGGGCGCCTATGACCTGCTGCGCAGGCTGCCCGACTTCGCCCTTGGCAGCGAAAAATTCCTGTCCTTCCTGCCGCTGTCGCATTCCTACGAACATACCGCGGGCCTGATGTTCCCGATCACCATCGGCGCGCAGATCTATTACGCCGAAGGGGTGGACCGGCTGGTCAACAACATGGCGGAAGTATCGCCGACGATCATGACGGCTGTGCCGCGCCTGTACGAGGCGATCCACGGACGCATCCTGCATGGCGTCGAACAGGCCGGCGGGCTGAAGAAAATGATGTTCCTGCGGGCCGTCACCCTGGGCCGCCGGCGGTTGGACCCGGCCTACAGCCTGTCGCTTTCGGAACGTCTGCAGGACAGGCTGCTGGAACGGCTGGTCCGCGCCAAGGTCCGCACCCGCTTCGGCGGGCAGCTGAAAGCATTCGTTTCCGGCGGCGCACCGCTGAATGCGGAAATCGGCAGCTTCTTCCTGGCGCTCGGCGTTCGTGTCCTGCAGGGCTATGGCCAGACCGAATCGGCGCCGGTCATCAGTTGCAACCCGGTCGACCGGATCCGCATCGAAACCGTCGGCCCCACGCTGACCGGCGTGGAGGTAAAAATCGCGGCGGACGGGCTATTTTCGCATAACTGCGAGATGGTCATGCAGGGCTACTGGCGCAATCCGGAGGCCACGGCGGAAGTGCTGCACGACGGCTGGCTGCATACCGGCGATATCGGCGTGATCGACCCGGACGGCTATATCCGCATCACCGACCGCAAGAAGGACATCATCGTCAATTCCGGCGGCGACAATCTGTCGCCGCAGCGGGTGGAAGGCATGCTGACCATCGAGCCGGAAATCGCCCAGGCGATGGTCTATGGCGACCGCCGGCCGCATCTGGTGGCCTTGCTGGTCCCGGCGGATGGCTGCGCCGATGCGCTGGGCGCCGCCGTGGCCCGAGTCAATGAAAAGCTCAGCAATATCGAACGCATCCGTCGCTTCACGGTCGCCGATGAAACCTTCACCACCGATAACGGCATGATGACCCCCAGCATGAAAATCCGCCGCCATATCATCATCGAAAAATACGGTGCGAAACTGGAAGCACTCTATGGTGGATGATGCCCGGCCGTAAGCCCGTTCCGCAATCCGCCGTCATCGCCTATCAGCGGCGCTGGTTCCGGTTGCGGGTCCTGCTGGTGACCTCTCTGAACACGCAGCGCTGGGTCCTTCCGAAGGGCCATATCAATACCGGCCTCACGCCGCAGGAATCGGCCGCGCAGGAAGCCTATGAGGAAGCCGGCGTCGAAGGGATTGTCGCGTCGGAAAGCATCGGCGCGTATCACTACCTAAAGGCGGAGCATAAAGGCGGCGGCGGACGACGGGTGGACGTATTCCCCATGGCGGTTTCCCGGGTCTTGTCCGACTGGCCGGAAATGGACCTGAGACGCCGGAAATGGATGTTCGTTGCCGACGCCATCGACGCGGTCGATGAAGCGGAACTCAAACAGCTGCTGGAAGCGTTCGGACGCGCAATGAGCGGCGACTGACCGCTATAGCACCTTCAATAAGATAGATCAGATTCACATGGTCGCTGGATCGCCAGAGGCGATTCCAACCAACCATGATCTGATCTAGCGGCATGGGCTTCAGGCCGCTACCGCAATGTTTTCATTCACGAAGACCTGTGCCGTGTTCGCGGCGCTCTGGTAGACCGTATCGCTTTCGTCGCCGATCATCGCGCTATCGACCTCGTCCCAGGAATCCGCAAAGGCCAACGTATCGCGGGCGTCGCCGTCGATGACGAGCGTGTGCCCGGTGCCGGTGACGGTATTCGTGCCGTTCATCGCCGCGAATACGATATTCGAGTCGATCAGGAGGCGGTTGTCGCCCGATCCGGTGATGTCTATCGCTTCGATATTGCTGAACTGATCGCCCCGCAGACCCGTCAGACCGAATACCTGGCCCGCGCCCTCGAAGACGACCAGGTCGATCCCGCGTCCGCCGTCGATCCGGCCGAAGCCCGTGTCCTGCGCCACGAAGACGTCATCCCCCTCGCCGCCATGGACCAGGTCGCGGCCACCGCCCAGAACGATGCGGTCGTCACCACTGCCGCCGATAAAGGCATCGTCGCCTTCGCCGCCGGTCAATGTGGCGCCGCCGTCTCCGGCAATGTGGGTCGCCGCATGCGCAACGAGGCTGAGTGTCGTATCCGTCTGTTCGATATCCATCAGGACGCCGCCGCCGACCGACAGACCGTCCACCGCCATGAACGAACCTTCGATCCGGCCTGCCTCTATAATCTCGAAGCGGTCGCCCGCCTTCACGTCGAAGCCGCCTCGGTTACGTCGAGAACGCCATCCAGCGTGAGCGTGCCCGCGACCTCCATCCGGTCGAAACCGTCATGCACGCCCGGTATGTGGCCGCCCAGTTCGAACAATGCGACCGAACTCCCGGTGAACGCAAAATCCTCCGGTTCAAAGAAGAAGCCCGGCGAACTGCCAAACGAGAATCCGCCGCCGAAGGCAACACTGCCCAGCGTCCCCGAAGCGAGGCCCAGGAACGACTCGATACTCGCCGTAGCTTCGCCATCGCCGCTCCCGGCACTGAGCCTTACGGTATCAACGGCGAATGCAGGCTCGAACAAGGCGGTCGGTAGGGCTGTCCAGCTGTCAAACGACACGCCGCCGACCTGGAAATCCTCGATGGACAGAAACGACGCGACGACGCCGTCACCGGCATTCATGGACCCGAATCCGATGTTCAGCGTTCCCGCACCGACAGACTGGGAAAAACTCTGGGGACCGGCGCTTTGTCCGGGTGAGTTCAGCAATGTCACCGCCCCGTTTATCGATATGAACCCATAGTCCGGAAAGGCTGCCGGGCTGACATCGCCGTAGACGAATTCGAAACTGAACGTGATGGTATCCGTGGCTACTGTGGTGATTGTCTGCTTGATGGCCGCGCCGTTTATTGTCGCTTGCGGTCCACCTTCGTCGTCGTCGTCATCCGGTGGGTTCACCGCGGTTACAGCAGGCTGCGGAGGCGGCGGCGGGGGTGGCGGCGGGG